>JARFQC010000089.1 GCA_029287965.1 Arenicellales bacterium | reverse complement strand
ACTCCCTTGCCGACATCAGCAAAGCGGCTGAACTGATCGGCTACTCACCGGTATACACGGTGCGTGATGGTCTCGATGAGGCAAGCGAGTGGTACCTGATACAGGCTTACTGATCAGGCGGTGGCCTGCCTGGCGCGCAGGGCTTTTTCCAGCTCGGCTTCAAACTTCGTGAGGTAGAGCTGGAAATCATTATCCTGCATGGCGCGCCTGGCATACTGGCCGATACGCTGTCGCACTGCTGCATCATTGCCGAGCATGATGATCCGTTCCATCCATGCATCCCTGATCACGGCATGCTTACCGACCACCGGCAATTCAAAACCTGATTCACCATCCGTGATCAGCTCATTGGCGCCGCATCGGTCACTGGCGATGACGGGCAGTCCGCTGCTCATGGCTTCGAGCACGACATTGGCGCAGGAATCATAGTAGGTCGGGTGCAGAAAAACGTCTGCCGCACGGTACACGGCCGCCATGTCGTCAGCCTTGCCGGTGTACCTGCAGTTGCCGGGCAGGCGCAGGGGGCGGTGCTTGCCGATAACCACCAGCTTGAATTGTGGCGAGTTCAGCAGGCGGGCAAATATGCGCGCCAGCAACGTCTAGTTTTTCAGCCGCAGGTTGTGCGCAACGAACAGAAATACGACGACGTCAACCTGCACCCGCCATGCATGTCGCAGGGCCTGCCGCGATGCATCTTCCTGCGTGGGCTGGTAGTGGTTCGTGTCGACGCCATTGTGCAGCGTAACGACATGCTCCTGCCTGGCGCCGTTCTCCAACGCCTGCCCGGCACAAAATTGCGAGTTGGGCAGGAACAGGGCATCGGGATCGGCCAGCAGCTGCTGCTGTCGTGCAATGATGTCCCGGTGTTTCCTGCCCTGGTAGCGCAGTTGCTTGTAGAAACGCGAGGCGCCGCTGTAGGCGTCCAGCGAGTAACGAATGAATGAAGCATGCACCCCGCTGCCCATGCGATGCACATCGGCCCTGTGCACAAACTGCCAGTCGACCGTCATATCCGGATTTACCTGTTCCCTGATCTGCGTTATTCCGGATGTATCGGCATAAGTGTGCAGGCCCTCCACCGCGTCTATGTCATCGGCTATGACATGGACCTCATGCCCTCGATCGGCGAGCCCCTTGCACAGCTTGACGGCGTAGTCCTCGGCGCCGGTCCCCGCCAGGCGGAAGATTCGGGTGTAGAAGAGCAGGCGCATCAGTAGTCCCGGCCTGCCTCCGCCAGCAGCGCTTCTAGCGCAGTAATGACTTGTTCAGGTTGAATGGCCATCAGGCAGTCACTGACCTTGCCGTTGCCGCAGCCGTCCAGGCCGCACGGCCGGCATGAAAATGAATTGCTGACAACGCGATGCGGCACCATCCAGGGTCCCCATGTCTGCTCATCGCTGGGCCCGAACAAGGCGACGCAGGGCGTCGAGGTGGCAGCGGCGATGTGCATGGGCACCGAGTCCAGGCCGATGAAACACCTGGCCCGGTCTATCAGCGCGGCCAGCTCTTTCAGGCTCAGCTGGCCTGCCAGGTCGACGACCGGCGCGTTGCACATATCCAGGATGGCGCGGGCAATTTCCATTTCCCGATCGTCGGGTGCGGCTGTCATGATGAGCTTGTGGCCGGCCTCGTGCAGGCCGTCAATCAGGCGGGCAAAGCCCTTGCGCGACCAGCCCTTGAACAGCCAGCGCGATGTCGGATGAATGAGCAGGTAACCATCGGCCGGCAGGCTGAACTGTTCCAGCAGCTGCTCCGCCCGTGCCGTCGCCGCAGCACCGGGCTCGATCACCAGGCGGCGGTGGGCCATATCCGGATACAGCCCCAGGCGACGCAGGGCATCGAGGTGCACCTCTATGGTATGACGTGGCTTTTTCGGGATGGTGTAGGTATGCGTGAAGCTTCGCCGCCACCAGTTGCCGCGCTTGGCGCGATAGCGCCTGGCAACCGAGTAACAAGGCTTGAGCCGCCTTACCAGCCTCGCCCCGCGGGCATGTTCTGTAAGATGTATGATCAGGTCATAACTGCGCCTGCGCAGGCGTTGCTGCAGAGCGCGCTCCTGCTGCCATTGTACTTTCAGGCCCTGGCGCTTCCAGCTCCGGTCGATGCCGTGGACTTGTGTGATACAGGGGTGGTCTTCGAGCATGGGTGCAGTGTCTGCGTAGACCAGGGCATCAATTTCGATACCCGGGATCTGCTCGGCCAGCACCGTGAACAGCGGCGATGTCAGCAGGACGTCGCCGTGGTGACGCAGCTTGATAACCAGCGCGCGCCTGACCTGGGCAGGATCGATGGCATCGGCAAGGTAGGACTCCTTCATGCAGTGGCCTTCTGACGCTCCGACCAGGCGCGTTCCCAGTCGAGCGCCGTGCGGCAGATAAATTCCAGGTCCTCGTAGCGCGTGGTCCAGTCAAGCACCTCGTGGATTAGCGAAGTGCCGGCGACCAGCTCGGGCGGGTCGCCTGCTCGGCGCGGTGCTTCATCTATTCTGAAATCCACGCCGCTGACCTGCCTGACCATCTGCATCACCTCCCTGACCGAGTAGCCACGCCCGTAGCCGCAGTTCATGATGCGGGAATCGCCACCGCCGCGCAGGTAATCCAGTGCAGCAAGGTGCGCCGAGGCGAGGTCTTCAACATGGATGTAGTCGCGTACGCCGGTACCGTCCGGAGTCGGGTAATCAGTACCGAAAATGCTGACCGAATCCCGCTGGCCCAGTGCAGCCTGGCAGGCCACCTTGATTAGGTGGGTGGCTTCGGGCGTCGCCTGGCCGACACGCAGGTCCGGGCGTGCGCCGGCAACATTGAAATAGCGCAGGGCAACGAAACGGAACGGCGGCTCGGCGCCAGGCCGGTCGGCGACGTCCTGCAGCATCCACTCGGTCATCAGCTTGGAGCGGCCGTAGGCATTGATCGGCGCCGTGGCTGTCTGCTCGGTCGCGGGCTGCTCAGCAGGGATGCCGTACACGGCGGCGGTGGATGAAAACACCAGTTGCTGGACACCGGCATCAATGCAGGCGGCTATCAGGTTGCGTGAATTCTGGGTGTTGTTGCGATAGTACTTGAGCGGGTCGCTTACCGATTCCGGCACCACGATATGGCCGGCAAAGTGGATGACGGTATCGACATCATGCTCACGCATCAGCCGACTGGTCAGCGCTGAATCCCCGGCATCACCTTCAATCAGTGTCGCCTCCGGGGGTACCGCCCAGCGATGGCCGGAATAGAAATTATCCACGACGACGACCCTGTGGCCTGCTTCGATCAGCTGATGACAGGTGTGTGAGCCGATATAGCCGGCGCCACCGGTAACGAGTACAGCCTTGCTCATGTTGCGTCCTTTTGTTTAATCAGATCTTGCAGCGTCAACCACGCCCGCGCCGGCGTCACGTCTTCAAAACAGGCCGGCTTCACAGTCGAGTCGCCGCGATAACTGCACTGCCGCTGTAGGCAGGGAGCACAACCGAAACCGGCATGCAGCTGCGCCTGGAAATGGCCACGCGTACCGGTCAGCTGCGAGTCAGTCGGTCCATAAAGCGAAACGGTCGGCACCGAGAATGCCGCGGCCAGGTGTCCCAGCCCGGTGTCCACGGCAACAGCGCCCGTGGCCGATGCCAGCAGACCGGCTATCCCGTTCAAATCCATTGCATCGGGGACATAGGCGCTGTCTGCTACGGTTGCCAGTTGCTCTGACCGCTGCCGTTCAGCGACAGAGCCCCACGGCAGTGCAATACGGTAACCCGCCTGGGCGGCCAATTTTATCATTTCCTGCCAGTAGCCCTCAGGCCAGTGCTTGCTTGCCCAGCTGGTTGCATGCAGGAAGACCAGCGTCGGCGGTCCGGCGACCGGGTCACCGGTAAAGATACCGTAATCAGGCTCGGTGTGATGAACGGCGTAGCCCAGCACACTGGCGAACAGCTCCCTGACACGCTCTATGGCATGTGCACCACGCGGGACGTGGTGCTTGTAGTCGTAAACCAGCGATGCAAGCCCTTCGCGTGCACTGTGGCGATCCAGGCCATGACGTGTGCCACTTGCCATGCGAGTCAGCCAGGCGCTTTTAAGTAATCCCTGGGCATCGATGATCGCGTCATAGTCGGCCGCAGTCACGCGATGCTTGAATTCATGCCACTGCTGTCGAGTCTGCTTGCTGAGAGGCGCTTTACGCCAGCGACGCAGAGCAACGGGAATCACCTGCACGACAGCAGGATGCCATGATGGAATGGGCGCAAAGGCTTCTTCCACCAGCCAGTCGAAATACATGTTCGGTAATGCTTCAGCGGCATCCGTCAGCGCAGGCAAGGTATGCACGACATCACCCAGTGAAGACGTTTTGACTATCAGGACACGCAGGTTTCAGCCTCCCGCACCATTTCGGCCGCGTCATTGAGTTCGTATTCACTGAATACCGTAATGCCCGACTGGCTCAATAATGCCGTCGTCACACCCTGTCCGGTGCGCATGGTGCCGGAAAAGCTGCCGTCATGAATCTGCCGGACGCCGCAGGAAGGACTGCTTTCTTTGAGAACGGCTATTACAATGCCATGGGCTTGGCAGGCCTCCAGCGCCAATCTTGCGCCGGCAACAAAGTGAGCACTTACTTCTAACCCGGACTTTGTGGCTACTGAAATCAGACCATCGAGAACGTCAGCGCCATCGCCCGACTGAATCTCGGCCGCCGAACGGGGCACCGACAGACCGCCGGCAACCTCCGGGCAGAACGGGACTACCCTGCCCTCGTCCTGCCACTGCCGGATCAGCCTGCTGTCTCCATAGTCGGGAATCCTGCCGTCATAGCGCACCCTCTGACCGAGCAGACAGGCACTGATCAGCAGTTTCTCCATGCTCAGTTACGCAGCCAGTTGTACCAGTTCGTGTACAACGCAGACGTTGTGGCAGCAACGGCTGAGCGCGGCTGCAGGGTGGCGCTGAAGCCCCCTGCCCCGTCCAGCGTGCTGGAACTGCCCCCGGCTTCGTGCAGGACAAGCCAGCCCGCCGCGTAATCCCACAGGTTCTGTTTGCCGTGCAGGTAGACCTGGCATCGGCCGGCAGCCAGCCAGCACCAGTCCAGTGCGACGGAACCGAAACTGCGTTGCGATGCATAGGGCGGGCCAAGGGCGATCTTGCTTGCCAGTTCAGGTGCCAGGCGCTTGAAATCCAGCAATGCACTGCAGCGCGACAGGGGACGCTCAGGCAACCCTGCGGTATCCAGTTTTTTCCCGTTCAGCCATGCCCCGGTTGCGGCCGCGGCACTGAAGCATTCATCACGCACCGGATCATAAACAATGCCCAGCTGCGGTTGTCCCTCGGCAATCAGGGCGGCAGAGATACTGTAAAAAGGGATTCCGGCGGCAAAGTTGCTCGTACCATCGAGCGGATCGAGGCACCAGAAGGCGCCGCCTTCGGCAATGATGGCCTGTTGCCGGTCGGCGGACATTTCCTCGCCCAGCATCGCCACCTGCGGCCATTTTTCACTCAACTGCTGCTGCAACCGCGTCTGCACGGCCAGGTCGGCCTCAGTCAGCAGGCTGCCGTCCTGCTTGTATTCAAAACCGATGCGGTTGAACCGTGTAATCAGCTCCTCCTGGCCGGCAGCCCTGACAAGATCACTCAATTCAGACAAGTCAGGCGTCATGATTCAGTCCTCGACACAGATCTCGTTACGCTGTACGGCGACTACAGTGCGCACGACCAGGCTGGCTATGACCACCACGAGCACCATCAGTATCAGGTAGGAAATCACCAGGAACACCCTGGCACCGGTCAGTTCAAGCATCTTGATGCTGGCAATAGTCATGGCCGCCAGCGGGAAGGTATAGGCCCACATGGACAGCGAGAACTGCAGCTTGGCCAGGCGGCCGGCCTGCACCAGCAGGAGCATGGTGATAAACAGGGCCGTGTAATAGAGAATGCGGCCGAAATTATCCAGGTCACCGTTCAGGGCCACGTAGGCAAGGAAACCGACTGCCGGCGGGGCGAGGAAAATTGCAATCGTCGGCAGCAGCTTGCCCGGCATGGGCGGATGGAATACCAGGCGGTAGAAAATGATGGTGAACAGGATGATCCAGAACACCAGCCCGACACTGAAGAAGAACCATGAGATTTCCGCCGGTGCCATGGCCACGCCGCCGATCGGTATCAGGATGTTGCCGACCACGGGAATGAACCAGGACGGGTTGCTGTGAATAATCTCGAAACTGCTGCGGTGCAGCCATTCATTGATGATAATCAGCGAGAACACCAGGTGCATACCGCTGCCCAGCGACCATAACAGGCCGGCCGAGGCATGCTGCTGCCCATAGGACGCTGTCCCGATCAGGATCAGGCTGATTGATATAGCGGGAAAGAACTGCAGCTTGATCGGGTGGTTGAATTCCGCGAGCACCTGGTCCCCGTGGCGGATAATCTTGAGCAGGTATACCAGCGAAATGAATATGAACAACACGACGGAAGCCATGTACACCAGCGGGCTGATCTCGAGCGGGATCATGCCCTGTTTTTCTGCTGCCTTGATGGCCATGGCGAATCCCACCAACCCCATGATCAGGGTGAAGGCGGCAACCGGAAACAGCCTGAGTTTATCTTTCATGTTCATGGAAAATTTTTCGTCTTTAAATATCCAGCGGTAGTTCTACCTGGTCATTGTGTCCTGCGCACTAAAGGCATATGTGCGAGATCAATCAGATACTATCCTACCCCACAAATCGTGTGCGCTTGAATCGGTAATCTTTACCCGGATGATGTCTCCGGGCTGGCACTGCCGGTCACCGTCGATAAAGACCGCGCCGTCGATCTCCGGTGCATCGCTCCTGCTGCGCCCTACCAGTCCCTCCTCATCACGGCCATCGATAATGACCTCTTCCACCTGGCCAATGCGGCTGGCCAGCTTCTGTTCCGATATGCTTTCCTGCAGGGCCATGAAGCGCTGCAGACGGTCCTGTTTTACTTCCTCCGCGACGGCGCCGGGCAAGTCATTGGCCACCGCACCGTCTACGGCTGAGTAAGTAAACGCACCGACCCGGTCGAGCCTGGCTTCGTCAATGAAATCGAGCAGTTCCTCGAAGTGCTGCTCGGTTTCACCGGGGAAGCCGACGATGAAGGTGCTGCGCAGGGTGATATCCGGACACTGACTGCGCCAGGCCTCTATGCGGCGCAATGCATTCTCAGCACTGGCCGGGCGTTTCATCGCTTTCAGTATGTCGTAGCTGGCATGCTGCAGTGGCACATCAAGGTAGGGCAGGATTTTTCCCTCCGCCATCAACGGGATGACTTCGTCGACATGCGGGTAAGGGTAGACGTAGTGCAGCCTGACCCAGGCGCCCAGCTCACCCAGTGCAGCGGCCAGTTCGGTAAAGCGCGTCCTTAGCGGCCTGCCGTTCCAGAAGTCACTGCGGTAACGCGTGTCGACACCGTAGGCGCTGGTATCCTGTGAAATCACCAGCAGTTCCCGCACGCCGGCCCCGACCAGGCTTTCAGCCTCCTGCATGACGTCACCCACCGGTCGGCTGACCAGGTCACCGCGCAGAGCAGGAATGATGCAGAACGTGCAACGATGGTTGCAGCCTTCGGAAATTTTCAAATAAGCGTAATGGCGTGGTGTCAGCTTGATGCCACCGGGCGGGATCAGAGCCGTTTTTGGATCCTTGTCCGGCGGCAGGTGCGCATGGATGGCCTGCATCACCTCGTCTGCAGCATGCGGCCCGGTTACCGCCAGTACTTCCGGAAAGTGCTCTTCAACGAGCCCCTGTTTTGCGCCCAGGCAGCCGGTGACAATGACCTTGCCGTTTTCATTCAGCGCTTCACCGATGGCGGACAACGACTCTTCCACGGCGTCTTCGATAAAGCCGCAGGTGTTGATCACCACCACGTCTGAGGACGCATAGTCCGGTTGAATGGCGTAGCCTTCGGCACGCAGACGCGTGATGATCTGTTCGGAATCGACCAGCGCCTTGGGGCAGCCCAGGCTGACAAAGCCGACATTGTGCATGGTGCGTGACATCTCTATCCAGCTGCGAAACAGCAGTGAAAACAGTAAACGGGCTATTCTAGGTTATTCACCGGACAGACACGACATTATCACCGTGATTACCAGGGCGACAGCCAGATATACACGGCCTCATGGGAAGGCTTCGCGTGTGTCCATACCATGACGGGTTGCGCGGTCGAACGCCTCGTCGCGTGCCGTCATGGCATCCAGCACTTCCCGTCCAACCCGGTCGACGGCGTCGTCTATCTCTCTGCAGCGTGCTTGCGGAGCGATCTCCCCGAGGCGTTTTTCCAGTTCGTGGACAGCTTCCAGTGCATGATCCACATGCGTCTGCTCATGCTGCTGAAGCGCTTCCAGGTACTGTTGCCACCGGTCCAGTACGGCGGGCGCCAGGCCGGCCGGATTGTCGTGCTGCGGCAGCGTGACCGTGATGATGACGTCCACTTCCAGTTGCGTAATCGCGCAGGCATCGCGGCTTTCCCTGGTCGTGTACTTCCAGTTGAAACGCGATCCCGTTTCTGCCACGTAGGACAGCTCTCCCCGCCTGAAAGGAGACTGCCATATCATGTCGCGATGGATCGCCTCCAGGCTGTCTCCGCTGACCGTATAGTACTCCGACCTGAACTGTACGGTGGGTTCGGCAAGGGCAGGCAGCCCGGCAACCAGCAGCGCGGCTGGCGCAACGGTTTTGAGAATCTTTGCTAGCATCACGGCAGCATCATACACTGGGCACCGACCGCAGGTAGCTACCCATCACACAGCAATGAGACATGACCATCCGATCAAACAAATATTCGAAAAAGGTTGTGCCTGTCGTACTAATTATCATCCTGTTGGCGGTTATATCATTTTTAAATGAGTCTGAATTATTAACAGAGGCTGAACTATCAGAAGAGACAGGCCAGCGCATCGAAGACTACACAACCGCGCGCGAGGTTTTCTGGAAAAGCCTGTACGCAGACGGTGGCGAGACGCTTTACTGCCAGCTTGCGCCTGTCTCTTATACACATCT
>JARFQC010000068.1 GCA_029287965.1 Arenicellales bacterium | reverse complement strand
GGGGTGAACTGCCACGGGGCCTGGTGGATATCACCCTGCCCCTGCATACCGACATGCCGGGCGATGGCGACCTTCATCGAGCGGTTGGCGACCTTCGGCGTCGGGAGCAATGCGATGCCCAGTTCCGGGACCTCGATCGCCTTCGGGTACTCGCACAGGTAGCTGTCGCGTCTCAGTGGCAGGTGGGTGACGAGTGCCGAGTGCTTGAGGCGTTGCCGGGAGGCCTCGATGCCGCGTGCCATGGACCGCCATAACAGACCGGGCATGTTGCTACACCCGTTCCAGCACTGCCGGTGTGATGTCGCCATCATCGACTCGCGTACGCCCTGTTGTACTGTCAAGCAGGTTGCTTAGCACCGGTTTGCTCAGCATAGGCTTCCCTTTTCGGAATCGTCGATCGGCCTCAAGGTATGCCGCCATTGCTGTTCCGGTTTTTCGAACAGCCGGCGGCATTCCTCCGGCCCCCAGGTACCGGCCGCATACTGGGTCAGCGGCCCGGGGGTATCGGCCCAGTGCCTGATAACGGGATCAACAACCCGCCATGCATGCTCGACCTCGTCGTAGCGCAGAAACAGCGACCGGTCTCCGTCTATCACATCGAGCAGCAGTTCTTCATAGGCATCGATGCGGGTCTCGTCGCCACGCCGGAAGCTGGCATCGAGACTGGTCTGGCGGGTACGCATGTCGAGACCGGGTTGCTTGACGGTCATTTCCATGCGCATGCAGTCCTGCGGCTGGATGCCCAGCAGCACCCAGTTCTGCTTGAGCTGGCTCGCACTGGTGCCGCGGAAGAATTGCTGTGGCGGATGGCGGAAACAGATCGAGATCAGCGACTGCCGCTCCGCCATGCGCTTGCCGGTGCGCAGGTATATCGGTACGCCGCGCCAGCGCCAGTTATCGACGTATAATTTCATCGCCGCGTAAGTTTCAGTCGTGCTGCCGTCGGGCACCCCGCTCTCCTGCAGGTAACCGGGTACATCCGTTCCATCGATATGGCCGGAGGCGTACTGGGCCCGATACGCATGCGCATCAACGGCAGATGGTTCTATGGGCCGCAACGACTTGAGCACCTTGACCTTTTCGTCACGCAGAGACTCGGCATCCATGTACGCCGGGGGTTCCATGGCGACCAGGGTCAGCAGCTGCAGCAGGTGGCTCTGGATCATGTCACGCATCGCACCACTGCCGTCGTAGTAGGCCGCCCTGGTACCCACGCCGAGCGATTCGGAATGCGTGATCTGGATATGCTCGATATAGTTGCGGTTCCACAACGGCTCCAGCATCGTGTTGGCAAACCGGAACACCAGCACATTTTGAACCGTACCCTTGCCGAGGTAATGATCAATCCGGTAAATCTGCTCTTCATCGAGATGCCGGGTGATTGCCTGCTGCAAGCTGCGCGCGCTTTCAAGGTCATAGCCGAATGGTTTCTCGATCACCACACGCCGCCAGCCGTCATCCTGTTTCAGCAGACCGACCCTGCCAAGACTGGCGATAACCAGGCTGAACTCGGCAGGCCTGATGGACATGTAGTAGGCAATATTGCGCGGCAGATCGGCGCTATTGAGGAAGTCGTGCAATGCCGGCCAGGTGGCATCGTCCACCAGGTCACCCCGGAAATAGCTGATCCGCTGCTTGAACCGTTCCAGGACTGAACTATCCAGCCGCTCCGCGAGTTTGTCCGACAGCCATTGCTCGAGCTCGGCATGCAGCCTGGTCGTGTCCCAGTCGCGACGCCCGGTCGCAACGATGCGTGTCGACGCGGATAAAAGGCCTTTTGCGTCCAGTTGGTAAAGCGCCGGAATCAGCTTGATGCGGGCCAGGTTGCCGGTGGCGCCGAAGATGACGTAGGTGCAGTCGTCACGCATGCTTCATCGATCCTTTGATAGTCTAGTCACTTATCCGGCAGAGTACGGTAAAAATGCCTGGAACACTAACCTGCGCAATAGCCGTTGCTTGTGATATAACAAGATCATCAGGAAGCCGACAAAAATAATCAAATGCGAGAGTAACCTCATGAAAATTAGCTATAAGTTCGTCATTCCGGCGCTTCTCACTACACTGTTCAGCATACAGACTGCCAACGCAACTGCCCGCCTTGGTGATTGGGAACTACTGTTCGACAATGATGACGGTCGCGCCGTAGCCATCGACGTATATCGCGACACGCCAGTCATACTCGATGACAAGGGCGGCATCTATTACCTCAACAAGGAGATCGGTGGTGAACGTAAAGGTGAAT
This sequence comes from Arenicellales bacterium, assembly GCA_029287965.1. Taxonomy (GTDB): domain Bacteria; phylum Pseudomonadota; class Gammaproteobacteria; order BMS3Bbin11; family BMS3Bbin11; genus JARFQC01. The sequence continues at coordinate 5,002 of JARFQC010000068.1, read as the reverse complement.
GGTTCGGTGAAGTCTTCGAAAACTGGCAGAAGGTATCCGGCAGTGGCAACGGTATCGATATCAGTGTCGACGGTGATGGCGTTCCGTGGGTAATAGAACGCAACACAAGCAGGGTGCTGTACCTCGACGGCAATATATACGATCCGCATGGCTGGATCGAACACCCGGGCAACGCCAAGGCAAGAAAAATTTCCGTCTCCAGCGTTACTGGTACGCCGTTCATCATCGGTGCCAGGAGCGGCCATATCTTCAAGGGTACTGACAAGGGCTGGCAGCGGCTGCCCACTACCCTGGTAGGTGCAGACGGTAAACCCGCTGCCGCCTCACTCGATGCGATAGACCTGGCCGTAGATGCGCACGAATTCATGAATACGGATGGCCCGGAAACACATGAGCGCATCCTGGCCATCAACAAGGACGGCCGGATCTACATGTATCATGCCCACGATCCTGGCAAGAGCTGGGTAGAACTGCCTGGCAACATGCGCGCGACCCGTGTTGCCGGCATGCGAGGACTCACCTACATCATAGGTGAAGACAAGAAGTTCTATGGCATTCACTTGCCGGACGACAAAACATGGCAAACGGTTGGCCCCGGCACGGGCAAAGATCTGGCGCGTAGCGAAGTGAGCGTTTTCCAGCCTTTCGTGGGATCCGGAAAATCGACAGTACGCTTCCTGTGGACCGTCGGTGAAAAAGGCCGTGTATTCCGCGCGTTTATCGCCCACTGAGCAATCATCCGGGTTCGCATAACAATACCCCATCTCTCGTCCACGATCGGCGCTGTTACAAAGCGTTACATTTCGTTACCGGACTGAAAAGATTGCTGGCCTTGCCGGTCATATGATGTATCCAACATCAACCCGGCAAGGAGTAGTAATCATGAAACGTGCAACAAAAATTATTATCGTAACGGCCATCGCGGCCAGCACACTCGGCGGCATCGCCTATGCCAAGAGCGGCTGTGGCATGCATGGTCCCCAGCAAGTAGTCAGGGGGCTGGACCTGAATGAACAACAGCAGGCCAACTTTCAGGCCGTGATCGAACAGTTCCGTTCCAACCGCAAGGAAATGCGCGCACAACACCAACAGCGTCGTGATGAAATGTTGTCACTGCTAAACAGCGACAAGCTCGATCAGACGCGCGCACTCGGTATGGTGGAAAACAAGACGGACGCTGTAAAAGCCAGGGCGCCCGAAATGATCACCACTATTGCAAAATTCACCGACAGCCTGACCCCGGAACAACGCCAGCAGCTGCGTGAGCGTATCGGAGAAAGAATGGAATTCATGCATAAACGCATGCGTCATTTTGGCGCGGGACAAGGCTACGAAGACTGACTGCAATTCCCTCCCCTGTTGCCCAGGCAACATTGGCCGGTGCGGTGTATATCGCACCGGTGTTTTTGTATTGCTGCCGTGCTGAGGTCTACTGCAGCTACCATGCACAATATCCTTCTCATCGATGACGACAGCAAACTCGCTGAACTGCTTGTCGAGTATTTCACGCGCTTTGATCTGGTCATCCACCATGCTGACCATCCGGACACCGGTCTGACGATGCTGCAGGATAGAGATTATGACCTGTTGATTCTCGACATCATGCTACCGGACAAGGATGGCTTCGAAGTCCTGCGAGAACTGCGCAGGACGAGTGATATGCCCGTCCTGATGTTGACTGCGCGCGGCGACGTCATGGATCGGGTTGTCGGGCTGGAACTCGGTGCCGATGACTATCTGCCCAAGCCTTTCGAGCCGCGTGAACTGGTGGCACGCATACAGAACATACTCAAGCGAACCCATCGGAAAACGCAGCATGACAATCTCAGCTGGGAGGCTCTGCAGATCGATACGGAACGCCTGTCTGTCACCCGCTGTGGAGAACCCGTGGAGCTGACCACGAAAGAATTCCAGCTGCTCAGCCTGCTGGCCAGCAAACCGGGCAGTAACTTTTCGCGCGATGACATCCTCAACCACCTGCGCGGCATCGACGCAGATATTTATTCCCGCGCAGTGGACATCCTGATCAGCCGGCTGAGAGCCAAGCTCCAGCCACTCGACTGCATCAAGACCAACTGGGGTGCAGGCTACAGTTTCATCGCGCCGGAGTCATGAAACACCTCGTTCACAACATCCGCCGGTCGCTGACACTGCGCATGATGCTGCTTTTCCTGGCCACCGCATTCGCAATATCGGTCATCCTCCACCTGACGCTCGGGCTGGCATTGAAGAACCAGTTCGAGACCAGACTGATGCCGCACATACTCCAATACCAGCAGTTCATTCGCAAGGAAATAGGCCGGCCACCGAACATCGCCAGGGCGGCAGAACTGGCCGGACGCATCCCGGTGGACATCTACATCTATGGACCGCGTGTACGCTGGTCCTCTACCGGCAAGCACATCGACCCACGGGACATAGACTTCAGGCGCCATGGCAAGCGGCGTTTTCAGCACGGGGAATATAACGGCAGCATTATCCTGCGTTCATCCGCCGGGGCCGACACCGTCTATCTTGGTTTCCAGCGACGTCCTCTGCAGCGCAACGGCCAGCCGATTCTGCTGCTCGCTATTCTGACTGTCCTGCTGGTGCTGTTCCTGAGCTACCTCGGCATGCGCCGATTATTCAAACCAATCGGCACGCTGCGCAACGGCATACGGCGCATCGGCGACGGCGAACTCGATCACCGCATCGACATCAGGCGCAAGGACGAACTCGGCGAGTTGGCTGACAGCATCAATGACATGGCGAATGACATTTCAGCCATGCTCAACGCCAAGCGCGAATTACTGCTGGCAATCAGCCACGAACTGCGCACTCCCCTGACCCGCAGCCGCGTCTCGGTGGAATTACTCGATGACGCCACCGCACAGGCACGCATCAGGAACGACCTGGACGAGATGGAGACGCTGATCAACGAGTTGCTCGAGAGTGAGCGCCTGAACACGCGCCATAGCAGCCTCAACCTCGTTGCATCCAATCCGGACCGGATAATCAGATCACTGGCTGACGATTTCTTCACCAATACAGCAATCAGGCTGAATCTGGCTGCCGGAATCGAGAACATGCAGCTGGATAAAAACAGGTTCCGCCTGCTGGTCCGCAACCTGGTGTCAAACGCCGTACGTTACAACCGGAATGACCGCGGTGTTGTCCACGTTACGACCAGTAGCGGTGACGGCACCCTCGAACTGCGCATCAGTGATCATGGTGAAGGCATCGCGCAGGACCAGTTGCCTCATCTCACTGAACCCTTCTACCGGCCCGATCCATCGCGACAGAGAAAAACGGGCGGTTATGGCCTGGGCCTGTACCTGTGCCGTATGATCGCCGAGGCACATGGCGGAGAGCTAGGCATAGACAGTGAGCCCGGTGTCGGCACTACGGTTACGGTAAAGTTGCCTGTCAGGCTTGCAAGCAGGACTGAAGCGGAAGATAGTTGACGCTCATCATTGCGATTCCCTGCTAAAAGCGCATACTTGTAAATACAGAAAATAATAAGGAGGTGCAGCATGCTGCTGAAAGAAAAAGACACGGGTCATCTCGTCGAAGTCCTCGACCTGAAAGCCTTGTTCGATCCCTTTGCCGAGACCTTCAACGGACGCCTGAGCTTCGGTGAAGACGTGCCCGACCCGGAACAGATTAAAAAAGTCAGCGTGGAATTCCCTTCCGGCGAGCACCTGCCCAAGTGCTGGCTGGATCCGCACTACCGGGACTGACACGCACGCCTGATCTCCGCTGACCCGGCCGCAGCGCATAGCGGGTCAAATCAGGGTTCGTTCGTGTCAGAGCAATGTGCGGGCTTCGAATCAGCATCAATACCAGCCGCGCCATCGTTGCCAATGTAGTCTATCTCTACATACACGGCCCGGTGATCTGACAGGACGTCCGGCAGGACCTGGTAACGCTTGAAGTCCAGGTCCCCTGACAACAGCACCCAGTCCAGCCTGTGCCGCCCCTCATTGTAGGTGCCCAGGTTGATGGCCTGCGGTTCGTACACCCTTGTGCTGCCGCATTCGGCCAGACGCCTGACCACCGAATCCGACGATAGCCAGTTGCTGTTGAAGTCACCCAGGATGATCACTGGATACTCGCGCGACTCGAGTACAGCCAGAATATCCCGAATCTGCTGCTCCCTGACGCTTTTGCGAGAAAAATCCAGATGTACTGACAGGATATCAACGTTGACCGGTGCCTTGTCTGCATCGGGCTGCCATAGCACCCTGCCGAGGGTAAATCCTTTCCGCAGGGTCGGCGGCGATTCGGGAAAGTCGTGCGAGATGACCTCCTGGAAAGCAATGCGTGACAGCAGCGCAGTACCGTAGGTTATCCGCTTGCCACGGACATGTCGCGAATGGGCGTCCCAGGTATAACCGGCCGCATTGGCGAGATAGTCGACATGGTCGAACCTGCCACTCCAGACCGATGGGCCGTCAGCCTCCTGCAGGGCGACTACGTCGGCATCAACACGACGCAGCACACTGGCCAGTTCATCGAGATTTTCCAGGATGGCACTGCCGGACAACATGGCCTGGTTAAAACTGTCGCGGCGACCATGGGCCATGTTCAGCGTCAGCAGCTTGAGCGTCGCGGCCTGGTAGGGGCTGGTGGCCGGGGCGTTAGGACCGAGCCGTGCAGGGGCCTCAACATGTGCACAGGCCGACACGGCAAGGGCAAGCAAAACCACCTGCATGGAATACAATTGTCGTTTCAAGTGCGTCATCATGTTGTCTGGACAGGACATGGCAGTCATCGTGTTACTCGAGCATACTAGACCGTAATACAGGGCCACCGCCGAGTAAATCAGTGCATAACGAGTAATTACCCAGCACACTGCATAGTACGCCCTTCACAAGCAGTGTCGTTACTGCATGCAATCATCCTGGCTACAGCCGTAATGCTTTACGGCCTGGCCATAGCCAACGCCAGTGACGACCCTTATCAGCTGGCCATACAGCCATTCGAATCATACGTACCCTGTTATCCCGGCATACCGGAACGG
>JARFQC010000067.1 GCA_029287965.1 Arenicellales bacterium | reverse complement strand
GCGGTATTACTGCATGCACGAGGTTGCGTGCATCTCCGTCAGGCGCGCCATTGTTCGGATTGGTGAAAGGAAAGCTGCCATTGCGCAGGCTCATTGCATAGGTCACGGCCATGATGCCGGATACTGCAGACCATATCGCAAAGATTGCTGGCACGATTGCCACCCAGCCGAAGATGCTGGCCACGAGCACTGTGATGGCCACCCACATGATGAACACGCTGGATTGCTTGTGTGCGGCCTGGTCAAAATCGCTGGCCGTAGCGGTGCGAGAATCGATAGGCATGTCAGACCTCCTTGCCTGCTGGTTATTGTTGATGTGCAAGGATCATAGTGTCCGCAGGGGAAATGCGCTTGACTGGAAGCGCCATTCATTTAGCCGAATAAAGGACGCAAAACATGGCCAATTATGAACAGCCTCAACGGTACTATTTCACAGTGTGCAGCTGCCCGGATCGTTAGCATGGTCAGAAACAATCAGGGCAGGAGATAAGTCCATGGAACTCATCAGGCAGTACTGGAAAATTGTTAAAAATATCGGCCCCGGCAGGGCGGAGAAAGACAGGGAAGAGTTAACAGAGGAAGAGCAGGATATAGTCGATCAGAAAATGGCCATGCTGGATGCCGCCAGCAGGCAGTTACCTACTGAATAGTCGCCGTTTTTCCCTGCTCGCTGCTGTGTTTCTTCAGCAGGTCCAGGAAGGTCGCTATATCAACCGGTTTACTGAACAGGTAGCCCTGGTATGACGGGCAGTTTCTTTCAGCCAGGAACTCAAGTTGCTCCCTGGTTTCTACACCCTCAGCGACGGTGAACAAGTCCAGGTGTTTCGACATGGCGAGTATCATTTCCACGATTGCAGCATTGCTCTTGTTATGCGGCAGGTCCATAACGAATGTACGATCAATCTTGATCGTATCAATAGGCAGGTTCTGCAGGTACCGGAATGACGAGTAACCCGTGCCGAAGTCATCGATGGACACGCGAACCCCCAGCTTTTTAAGTTCCTGCAGCTTATGTTTGACGTCGGACGTGTCCTTGATCAGGACATTCTCGGTAATCTCCAGTTCAATCGTAGAGGCTGGTGTTCGGAACATGTGCAGCTTTTCCTGCACCAGGTCCACGAAGTCCTCGTCTTCAAACTGGCGCGGGCTGACGTTGACGGCAAGTCCGTGCACAGACAGGTCGACGATGCCGCCGCCCCAGATTTCGCTGGCCAGCTTGCATGACTGCTCGAGTACCCATTCGCCGATTTTCAGGATCAGGCCGCTGTCATCGGCTACGGGTATGAACTTGTCCGGGGGAATGATGCCCCAGTCGGGATGATGCCAGCGTATCAATGCTTCGGCACCGATGATCTTGCTGGTCTTTACCGACACCTTTGGCTGCAGGGCGAGCCTGAATTGCTGCTCCTTGATGGCGATCCGGATGGCCGTTTCCATGTTCAGGCGTTCAACGGCAGCCTCGTTCATGGCGGGTGAGAAGAAGCGGTAACTGTCCCTGCCGCTTTCCTTGGCCTTGTACATGGCTGTGTCGGCGTACTTGATCAGCTGCTCGGACGAGTCGGCATCCAGGGGGGCGATTGCGATGCCGGCGCTGTGTGATACGACCAGGTTGCGGCCATCGATGGTATAGCTGCTGCCTACTTTAGAGCGCAGTGCTTTCGCCATGCGGGTTGCAAAGCGCAGTGCCTCGTACTGGCCATTGATTTCAGGCAGCAGGACGACAAATTCGTCGCCACCCAGGCGGGCAACGGTATCTTCCTCGCGTACGGTGTTTATCAGGCGCTCGGCAACCTGGATAAGCAGTTCATCGCCATAGGAATGGCCTAGTGAATCATTGATAGATTTGAAATTGTCGATATCGATCAGCATGACGGCAACGAAGGTCGACGTCCGTCGGGTATGGGCGATCGCTTTTTCCAGGCGGTCATTCAGCAGCACCCGGTTGGGCAGCCCCGTGAGCGAATCGAAGTACGCCATGTGACGGATGCGTGCTTCGTTATGTACGCGCTCCATTTCCGCTTCCGTTCGGGATGCGTACATATGCATGATCGATTCTATGTAGTGATAGTCGAGCAGGGGCCTTGCAAATGCGGCATAGAGAATACCAAGTGGCTCCTTGGTTGAATTGAACAGAGGTATGCCGACATAGGCTTCCAGTTTTCCTTCCTTCAGCCTGGGGTCGCGCGGAAACAGTTTCTGTAGATTGGACAGGTAGTGCCGGGCTTCATGTCCGACTACCGTTTCGCAGGGTGTACCATCCAGGTAGTAGCTGATATCACCGGCGATTTTACCGCTACTGTAATGGGCCAGTGAATTGATGGCATCCTTCTCTTCCGTAAGCTCGCCGATTATCACTGCATCCGCTTCCAGCAGTTCGGCGATGGCACCGGCCATGGCGAGGAAGAACGGTTTACCGATTTTGGCCGAGATGCCTTCCATGTACTTGGTGATGGCGTTCTGCAGTGCGATGCGCTCCTGCTGGTCCTTCATTAATGAGTAGGCTACAGCCGATTCGCGGGCAAAGAGTTCCATTCTGTGTATATCGAGCTCGGAAAACTTTTTATCCTTATCGGTATGGATGTACTCAATAACGCCGATGCTTTCTCCACCTATGACAAGCGGTACCGCAACACTGGAGGTGATGTTGAATTGCTGCATAACGCTATGCTTGAAACGGCTATCGTCAGGGTCATCGATGCTGAGTGTTTCAGTCGACTTGAATGCCTGGCAGGCAACCAGTTCTTCATCTGTTGAATTACGGAAATGTCCGCTCTCTTGGTAGTTGACGCCTGTGTACATCACACAGACGAGTTCCTTGTTCTTGGCAACGTAGATGTTAATAAAGCAGCGCTCGCAATCGATCTGGGCCGTGGCACTCCTGAGAATAGTGCCAAGCAGCGTCGAAACGTCTACCTGGCTCTGCACGTTGAGCAATAATCTGTTGCTATAGGTGAGCCGGTCCTGGTTCATCTGCTGTTGTTCCATCAGGGTCAGCAGCTTGCGTGTAACCAGGCCGAGTTCGTCGGTTGACTGGGGTTGAACATCCTCGAAAGTCCACCCGGCATCAGTACCGCTTTCTGTTGTCAGCTGGGCCAGCGGCTTCAATGCCTGGTTGAAACTACCAACGAAAAGGATGGCACCGGCTACGGCCAGTAGTTCGAGCAGCACCCAGACAAGAAATGTTTCCTGGGTGAAATACCCTGTGCGCGTCCAGTAGTACTGAATGAGCATCGTATCGATCAATAGAGGGACCAGTGCGGCAATGAGAAAGATACGCAGCTTGATCGTGAAGATCGGCGTGTTGAGTACAACCCCGCCGAATGCCTTGCCCAGCAGGTCAAACAACTGGAAAAAAAGCGGTAGCCCGATGATGATGGAAACGATCAGCGCAACGAGATGCACCCGAAACCAGTCAATGGCTTCGGCAGAAAAATTCGCATAGTTCTCGGCACTGATTATGGTGACAGCGGGCGCAACCAGCAGGTAACTCAGAAACAGCGCCCAGTAATGCCAGGAGAACTGGCCCAGTTTCCTGCGTATGATGTCGGTATCGAAATTGTCAGGGTTATCGAGGTAGGTCGCAATGGGCTTCGCGAACTGGAAAAAGTAGTACAGGGCGATTGATGTTGCTGCGACTACAAAGACGGGTACGGGTGGCGCTGACAATATCGAGATGATCTGATCGATAGTAAAGATATCGATGACATAGAGGAAAAACAGACCGAAAACAGCGGGAGCTGCCAGGGCAAAAAATATCAGCGTAATAAAGTGCAGCTGAAATTTTTTCGCGTTTATATTCAAGTATCGGCTCTTCCCTGTGAGAGTCGTTATTGACTTCAGTCGCAGGTCTGATGACTTGCCTGCTTCGTGATCTGGCTGCGTAGTTTCGTATCATGCACGTACACTACAGTTGATGTCAAAAATCCCCCGTGTATTGTCTGTCTACAATCATTATGGATTAAGACTTTGCGCGTGGTAGGGCATCATTATGTATGTATCTTGCAGGCGGTCGGCTAATTCGACCGACCGTCTGTTTCTGCCTGTATAATTCCCGCGATTCATTTCATCAGCAGGGCAAACAGGGAGCAGCGAGTGCAAGACAGTTTACAGGCAAGTAAAGAGAAACCGTATGCTGTACCCTTTTTCGAGGCGTTTATATACTGGCTGAAGCTCGGGTTTATCAGCTTCGGCGGGCCGGCGGGGCAGATCAGCATGATGCACCATGAACTGGTCGAGAAGCGCAGGTGGATTTCCGAACATCGCTTCCTGCATGCATTGAACTACACTATGGTGCTGCCCGGGCCTGAAGCACAACAGCTGGCGACTTACATCGGCTGGCTGATGCACGGCGTCTGGGGCGGCATCGCCGCAGGTGTGCTGTTCGTCCTGCCGTCACTGTTCATCCTGATCGGGTTGACATGGATCTACCTGGCTTTCGGTGACGTGCCGGTAGTCGAAGGAATACTTTATGGCATCAAGCCCGCCGTCACAGCCATCGTCGTGTTCGCCGCCTACCGCATAGGGTCGAGGGCATTGAACAATAATGTCCTGCGTGCGATGGCGGCACTGGCGTTTATCGCCATCTTCGCATTCGACGTACCCTTTCCGTACATCGTACTGATGGCAGGCCTCATCGGCTATGCGGGTTCCCACTTCGCTCCGGATAAATTCAGGGCAGGCGGTCATCACGGGGATGGCAGCGCTTCGTACGGCCCGGCGCTCATCGATGACGATACACCCGTACCGGCACATGCCAGGTTCAAGTGGAGCCGGGTAATAACCTATGCTGTCATTGGCCTGTTGATCTGGCTGGCCGTCATGCTGATGCTGACATTAACCTACGGTTGGGAAGGCACGTTGACCCAGATGGGCTGGTTCTTCACCAAGGCTGCGCTGGTTACCTTTGGTGGCGCCTATGCGGTGTTGCCCTATGTCTACCAGGGCGGTGTCGAACATTATGCCTGGCTGACCGGGACGCAGATGATCGATGGGCTGGCACTCGGTGAAACCACCCCCGGGCCGCTCATCATGGTGGTTGCCTTTGTGGGCTTTGTCGGCGGCTGGACCAAGGCGATATTCGGGCCGGAGCTGCTGCCGCTGGCCGGAGCGGCAGGTGCTGCCGTCGCCACCCTGTTCACCTTTCTGCCTTCCTTTCTGTTCATCCTGCTCGGTGGGCCGGCCGTCGAGGCGACGCGTGGTGACGTCAAGTTTACCGCACCGCTGACTGGCATCACGGCTGCAGTCGTTGGGGTGATCCTCAACCTGGCCGTCTTTTTCGCCTATCACGTGCTCTGGCCGCAAGGCTTCGAAGGTGTGTTTGAGTGGTTCTCCCTGCTCATCGGTGCGGCGGCATTCGTGGCCTTGTTCCGCTACAAGGCAGGAATTATCCCGGTTATAGCGGCATGTGCAGCCATCGGGCTGGGCTATACACTGATGACGTGAACAGGAACATTACATGGACATCCTGACCAATATCGTTATCGGCGTGGTCGCAGCACTGCATGTTTATTTCCTGGTGCTGGAAATGTTCCTGTGGGACAAGCCCGCCGGGTTGCGTGTCTTCGGTCACTCACTCGAGGCCGCCCGGGCCTCGAAGGTGCTGGCGATGAACCAGGGACTGTACAACGGATTTCTGGCTGCCGGACTGATCGGGGGCTTGAGTCTCGGTGATGCAGGCCGTCCGGTGACGCTGTTCTTTCATGCCTGTGTCATCGTGGCAGGCGTTTTAGGCGGGCTGACTGCCAACCGCAAGATTCTGCTTGTTCAGGCG
>JARFQC010000244.1 GCA_029287965.1 Arenicellales bacterium | reverse complement strand
AGCTTGCTGCAGATCGGCAGCATGTCCTCGGTACGCATGCGGGTGGCGATCAGTGACTGGTGCGCATCGCGCAGGATGACGTCGGTGATTTGTACCTTCGGCATAGTATGTCCTCGAAATTACAGGCCTGCGTGGGCCGCCACGGCAACCGCGAGGGCTGCCGCGAGGTCGTCCCGCCGGCGCTTGTAGGAATAGTTCGACAGCTCGGGATGGGCGTCGATGAAACCGGTATTGAACGAGCCGCTGCGAAACTCGGGATTGTTCAGGATCTCAAGGTAATAGGGGATCGTGGTGCGGATGCCGTACAACCCCATGTCGTTCAGCGCCCGTTCGCCACGGTTGATGGCATCCTCCCAGTTCAGCGCCCAGACGATCACCTTGGCCAGCATGGAATCGTAGTAGGGCGGTACCTCGTAGCCGGTGTAGATGGCCGTATCGGTGCGTACGCCCGGACCGCCCGGCGCGTAGTAGCGCGAAATGCGTCCGAAGCTGGGCAGGAAGTTGTTGCGCGGGTCCTCGGCGTTGATGCGAAACTGCATGGCGAAACCGCGCCGCTGGATTTCATGCTGCTGGAAGCGCAGCGGCAGACCGGCCGCAACGCGGATCTGTTCCTCGACTATATCCACCCCGGTGATGGTCTCGCTGATCGTGTGCTCGACCTGGACGCGGGTATTCATCTCCATGAAGTAAAAGCGACCGTCGTGGTCGAGCAGGAATTCGACCGTGCCGGCGTTGGTGTAGTCGACTGCCTTGGTCGCGATGACTGCCAGTCCGCCGATGTACTGGCGCTGTGCCTCGTCGAGCTGGGGTGACGGGGCGATTTCGATCAGTTTCTGGTTCCGGCGCTGGATCGAACAGTCACGCTCGTACAGGTGGATGGCATTGCCATGCTGGTCGGCCAGTACCTGCACCTCTATGTGGCGCGGATCGACAATGCACTTTTCCAGGAACACGTCTGCGCGGCCAAAGGCCTTGGTTGCTTCCGAGATGACGCGCTGGTAGTTGCGCTTGAGGTCTTCGGCAGAATCACAGCGGCGTATGCCCCGGCCGCCGCCGCCAGAGGTTGCCTTGAGCATGATCGGATAACCGATCTGTTCCGCGACCTCGAGCGCCTCGTCGAGGTTGGCCAGGTTGCCGGCTGATCCAGGCGTCACGGGCAGTCCGGCAGCCTGCATGGCCTTGCGCGCCGCGGTCTTGTCCCCCATGCGCTGGATCACTTCCGCGTTGGGGCCGATAAACACCAGGGCGCGTTTCTCGCAGGCCTCGGCCAGTTCGGGGTTTTCTGACAGGAAGCCGTAGCCAGGGTGGACCGCGTCGCAGCCCGTCGCCGCAGCAAGGCTGGCGATGCGGTGCACGTTCAGGTAGCCAGCCAGCGGGTCGTCACCGAGGCAGTAGGATTCATCGGCCTTCTTGACGTGCAGGGAGTGGCGGTCGGCCTCGGAAAACACGGCCACCGAACGGATGCCCATCTCGGCGCAGGCGCGGATAATACGGACGGCGATTTCGCCGCGATTTGCGATCAGAATCTTGCGTAGCATGTCGAGGCCTGGTTTAGCATCACGGGTGAGCTCGATGAAAATTCATGATGCAGTTTCGTTGTCCATTAGTCGTTGATTATACATATCGCCCCGGCGATGCCTAGATAGCAAGTCGCCGGATACGTAAAATCTATCAGCTCACTAGCGGTCCACAGTTTCCTTGCCTTCCCCACCGAAGCGGGTCGCAAAGTAGCCAATCAGCAGGCCTATCAGCGCACCCTCCAGGACAAACCAGAAAGGTGAGCTCAGCATGCCGTCTTCGCCGAACATCGCGTGCATGATGGCCTGCATGTCGTCATAGGCGAAGAAGGTCAGGACGAAATTGAGCCACGCACCCAGCACGGTGGAACGCAGCCACCATGGGAAGGGCAGTTTTAGGATCGGGTGGTAAGTGAATACACCGAACACTCCGATAATGGCGCCAAAGGTCGTGTACCAGAACAGGATGCCCCAGCGCAGCAGCCAGTCTGCTTCGGGGTAGATGGCCGGCAGCGAGAGCATGCCGATCAGGCCGATCATGAAGCCTATTGATTTACCGACGGCGATACGGGTCATCAGGGAAGGGTTGCCGAACATGGTTTGTCTCCCTTGTTATCTATTTTTCCAGCCAGTTACTTTGTATGACTTTCCGGTCTAAGCCGGAATCAGGTCAGGCCCCTGCACCCAGCTTGCTTTATGCTTTAAGTAGCCGAATCCGGTTGCGGTTTTTTCGCCGGCTCGGCGTACCACTGCTCGGGCGGCACGACCTTGGGTTCCGGCGTGTCAGCCACGTAGTTGGGTGTCATGATCTGCACATCATGCTCATTGAACACATCCTGGATGTTGCGGTGCAGATCGCTATACAGCATGGCCATACGCTTCTCGTCCTTGCAGTAGGCGTTGAGTTCGTAGGTCACGGCAAAATCGGTCAGCGCCGTCTGCAGTATATATGGCTCAGGTTTTTTCCTGATCCCATCGGTGCGGAATGCCGCTTCCAGCAGCATTGCTTCGACCTGGCGCCACGGTACCTCGTAGCCGATACCGACGCTGGTATGAAGTATCAGACCTTCTTCCTTGGCGAGTGTCGAGTAGTTGATGACTTCACTATTCAAAATCGTGGAGTTTGGGATCACGATGTTTTCATGCTTGAGTGACAGCAGGTTGGTCACCATCAGACGTACATCACTTACGGTGCCTACTGTATTACCGATGCGCACGCGGTCGCCGACGCGAAAAGCGCGCCGGTAGGTCATGGTGTAGCCGGCGATGATGTTGGAGATGAATGAACTCGAGCCAAGTGACAGCAAGACACCAAGGAACAGCGAGATGCCCTTGAATGCAGCCGAGTCAGAGCCCGGTATATAGGGGTAGGCGATGACAATGGCAAAAATGACGACGATGACTCGAATGATGCGATATGTCGGCCAGGCCCATTCCGCATCAAAGGTGGCAAACCTCAGATTCTGCCGGTTCACCGCATCGAAGAAACTGTACATCATCTTGAGCAGGTAACGCGTGACGAAGTACAGCATCAGCAGGAAGAACAGGCTCGGAAGGTAACTGATAATGCCATTACCCATAGCAACAAGAGGGTCCAGAATCAGCTGCAGCAGAGTTGTGGAGTAATAGCGTGTCCACGGGAAAAGGTTCAGCACCATGGTCATGAAGCCATAGATGACGGCGAGTATTAGCAGCAGCTTGACCAGCTTGAACAGGCCGCTGACCACACGCCAGACCTGTTCGGCCTGTACGATGCGCATCGACTTTGCTTCGAGCTTGCGTATGCGGCGCTTGAAGGCCTTTTCTATAATTTTATCGATACGGCGGAACAGCCAGATCACCATGCCGAGCACGATAGTGAGCATGACGGTGCGCCATAGGGCCAGTATTACGTTTTTCTTTATCACGCCGGGCGAACGATCATGCCGGTAGGATTCAATCGCTGCGCAGATTTGTATTTCGTAGGCTTCCGCAGCAATCCGGGAGTTGTCGATGCCTTCATACTCGGCATCGATGTCGAACACCCACATGATTCTCGTATCGCCGTAATAGATGCCAACCCGGTCACCTTCGTCCATGATTTCAAACTTGTCTGAAGGATTGGCCGGGTCGGCGGCAATTTTAGTTATCAACGAAGACACTTCGTCAGCGCGCTTGTCAGCTGTAAAGGAGCGTATTCCTCTCAGGTTGAACAGGACTTTGCCATTGACGATTACGGGTGCGGTTTCCTGCTTGATAATGTGATTATCGTGGCCAGTGTCATCGTGGGCCAGGCCGTAGGTCGACCAGCAGCAGAGCATGAGTATGAGGAACAGCTGACGGAATGACGGGTGTGACGGGTTCATGCTCGATCCTGTCCATGTACGTGCTGATGTTGCATCAAGGATAGCATGATGGAATCAGCGGTGGGCATCATCCACTGAAGACAGCGGACACACCCTGTAGGCGCGGCGGCCTCGGTAACTGCTCCATGCGTTACTCTACCTCCTGCATCTATGCAGTCGTCGCCGCGATTATTCTATATCTCTATCTACCAGTGGGAGCGATGACTTGGCACGTTTACGCGGCGAGGCCGCCGCACCTACAAATAATCTGAAACGGTTTTACTTATCCGTTTTCTTCGCCAGTATTTCCAGCTTGGCGAAGATGCCGCCCGAAGCATCCCAGTCCTGCTCGTTGCGCCAGGCAACCTGTGGCGCGACTTCCACGAACAGCCACGGACGCAGGAT
>JARFQC010000152.1 GCA_029287965.1 Arenicellales bacterium | reverse complement strand
ATGCGGCGGATGTATTGCCATGGCGGTCTACGGTAATAACCACGTTATCCAGCGGCAGGTCGAGCTTCTTGGCCGTTGCATTGATAATGCGGATGTTGGCCTGGTGCGGAACCAGCCAGTCAACATCTGCCTTGGTCAGGTTATTATGTTCAAGTGTTTCATCAACTATACGCCCTACAGTGTTGACTGCCATGCGAAATACTTCGTTGCCCTTCATCTCGATATAGGCCTTGCCATCTTTGACCTCATCATAATTCGTCGATACACCCGTGGGGACCTGCAGCAGGTTCTTGAATTGACCGTCTGAATGAATATGGCTGGAGATGATGCCCTGCTCTTCAGATGCCTCCAGCACTACTGCACCCGCACCGTCCCCGAACAGGATGCTGGTGCCGCGGTCAGTCCAGTCGACAATACGCGACAGTGTCTCCGCCCCGACTACCAGTGCGCACTTGGCATCGCCGGTACGTATGAACTTGTCAGCGACAGACAAGGCGTAGACAAATCCGGTGCATACGGCCTGCACATCGAAGGCCCCGCAGCCATGAATACCCAGGCGTTCCTGCAGCAGGCTCGCGGTGGACGGGAAGATGAGATCGGGCGTGGTGGTGGCAACAACGATCAGATCGATTGAGGAATGATGTACTTTGGCAGCCTCCATGGCTGCGCGGGCGGCTTTTTCAGCCAGGTCGCACGTGGTCTCGCCTTCAGCCGCGATGTGGCGTTCGCGGATGCCTGTGCGCGCGACGATCCATTCGTCCGAGGTTTCGACCATGTGTTCCAGGTCTGTATTCGTCAGGGTTTTTTCAGGCAGATAGCTGCCGGTGCCGGTGATTCTGGAATATGTCATGGCTTATGTGCTCGCTTCGCTCAGGACTTTCCGGATCCTGGCCGGCACGTCGTTAACTGCTTCCCGGTAGCCCTCGAGGATGGCCTGCGAGTAGGAATAGGCATCTGCGCTGCCATGACTCTTTATCACTGTGCCGCGCAGACCGAGCAAAGTAGCGCCGTTGTAACGACGGTTGTCGAGACGGCTGCGCAGCGCCTTGATGACCGGCATGGCGACCAGCCCGCTTAGCTTGGTCAGGACATTGCGTTCGAATTCTTCGCGCATGATGGATGAAATCATCTGGGCGAGACCTTCGATGGTTTTCAGCGCCACGTTGCCGACAAATCCGTCGCAGGCAACGACGTCGAGGTCGGCAGTGAATATATCGTCGCCTTCGACGAAGCCGACGTAATTGACCGGGCTGTTCTTGAGCAGTTCGGAAGCATCCTTGACGGTTTCATTGCCCTTGATGTCTTCGTGGCCGATATTGAGCAGGCCGACCTTGGGTTCAGGCGTGTCTTCGATTGACTGGACCAGGATGGAGCCCATGATGCCGAATTGCTGCAGGACTTCTGCCGTGCTGTCTACATTTGCCCCGAGATCGAGAAAATGAACGTGCCCGTGCATGGTCGGAATGGCTGTAACGATCGCCGGTCGCTGAATGCCCGGCAGCATTTTTAGAACGAACCGGGCGGTTGCCATCAGGGCCCCGGTATTGCCTGCGCTGACACAGGCCTTGGCCTTGCCGTCCTTGACCAGGTTGATGGCCACGCGCATGGATGAGTCTTTCTTGCCGCGCATGGCCGACGCGGGCGATTCGTCCATGCCGACTATCTGGCTGGCATGGTGAATGCTCAGGCGATCGGATGTCGTTACGCCCTGCCTGGCCAGTTCCGCCTCGATGGCGTCCTGCTGACCGACAAGTATCAGGCTGAGATCCTGTTTATCCTCGAGTACCTGGAGTGATGCAGGTACTGTCGCGCTCGGGCCTATGTCGCCGCCGTGGGCATCGATAGCTATGGTGACAGACACGTATGGCCCCCGGCGGGATTAATGACGTTCTATCAGTCTGAGCTGGTTTCGACTACTTTACGGCCTTTGTAGTAACCGTCAGCCGTGATGTGATGGCGACGATGCACCTCACCGGTCGTCGGATCCGTAGTCAGTGCGGGATTCTTCAGTGAGTCGTGTGAACGACGCATGCCGCGCTTTGATGGTGTCTTGCGATTCTGTTGGACTGCCATGATAAATTCCTGTCTGTCTTGCCCGTGTAGGTCGATCTGTCCCGTTTTCGGGGGAGATCATGTAAACCGCGTGATTGTACGTATCGACCCTTCGGCTGTCAAAGCAAAACAGCTGTTGCTAGACTGTCTGACAGGCTCCAAAAACAGCCCTGAACTGGCCGGGATCTTGGCAGTTGACAAGCCTGCATGTGTCTCAGATGATCCCCGCCCTGAAATGTGTAGCTCCCAACGATGAATCAGCAACAAGAACTCATACTCGGATCAACGTCCATCTACCGCAAGCAACTGCTCGAAAGGCTGCAGATTCCTTTTCGCACCGTTGCGCCCGACATAGATGAAACACCTCAACCGGGAGAGAAGCCGCAGGAACTGGTTGGACGCCTGGCCCTGGAAAAGGCCAGGCAAGTGGCCGCTCAAAATCCGTCCTCGCTGGTGATCGGATCAGACCAGGTGGCCGTGCACAACGGCAAGATTGTCGGTAAACCCTACACGCATGATGTGGCTCTTGAGCAGTTGATTGCCGCCAATGGCCGGCGTATCAGCCTGTTTACCGGGCTGGCCCTGGTCAATGGCGATACCGGTGAGGAGCAGATGGAAGTCATCCCGTTTGAAGTGGTGTTCCGTAACCTGACCGAGCAGCAGCTGGAAAACTACCTGCACAAGGAGCAGCCCTACCATTGCGCCGGCAGCGTCAAGTCTGAAGGTCTTGGCATTGCCCTGCTGGAACGCTTTGAAGGCGAGGATCCGAACACGCTGATCGGCTTACCGCTGATCAGGCTGATTCGGATGCTGGAGAAGGCCGGGATGTCAGTGCTGTGAACAACAAATGTGTGAGCGATTGCCAATCGCGAAATCAATAAACTAGTGTTTCGCGATTGGCAATCGCTCCCACGGCTTTTTTTTAACCGCATTGCCAGGGAACTTCTGAACAAGTCCATGGGATGGGGGTTCGGGGGAAAGGGCTTTAAGATGAGGCCCGTAAGCTATTGAACTAAGACCTCTTCCCCCCCCGCAGATAAACTCGTGGGAATATCTGGATGAGTCGGAAAGCGACTTATTCAGATTTTCCCTAGCTGAACCAGTCGATCACCGCCTCGAAGTCCACTACACAATCCACCGGTCGCTCTGCGATCAGTCTTTCTCTTTCGTGCACGCCGTAACACACGGCAAGTGCGTCCGCATCGGCATTGTGCGCCATCTGGATATCGTAGACGGTGTCGCCGACAACGATAGCCCGGCTGGCTGAGATACCGGTTTTTTCGAGGATGTCGTGAACCATGCGCGGATGCGGCTTTGACACTGCCTCGTCGGAGCAGCGGGTCACACTGAACCGATCTTCCAGACCTGTTTCACTCAACACACGGGCAAGCCCCCGCCGAGCTTTACCGGTTGCCACTGCCAGCTGGTAGCCATCAGAAATCAGCGCATCGAGACCTGCTTCGACACCGTCGAACAAGGACATTTCCGTGTCGTCCTGCTCAAGGAAATGAACCCGGTAACGTTCGACTACCTGTTCACGCACCGACTGGCTTTCATCCGGCAGCAGCACATCGAGTGATTCTTTCAGGCCCAGGCCAATAATGTTGCGCACGGCAGCGTCACCTGGATACGCAATCCCCACGTCGGCAGCTGATTTTTCGAAGCAGCGCACGATCTTGTTTTCCGAGTCCATCAGGGTGCCGTCCCAATCGAAAATGATCAGTTCGTAACGCATCATGAGAGGTTCTCCAGTACCTGTTCGAGTGGTGCAGGCAGAGGTGCTTCAATATCCATCAGGCGGTCTTCCAGCGGGTGATTGAAACGCAGGCGTGACGCATGCAGAAACAGGCGCTTCAAGCCCGCCTCGTGCATTGCGCGGTTGAATGTCCGATCACCGTACTTGTCGTCACCGGCGATCGGGTGACCAATGAAGGCGGAATGAACGCGGGCCTGGTGGGTCCGGCCGGTCAGCAGGCGTACTTCTACCAGGGCAGCCCCTGCCTGCGGGTAGTTTTTTCGCGCCACGAATACACTGCATGCGGGCTTGCCCTCGTCTGAAACCTGGACAAAACGTTCACCTGATTTCATTGCATTACGCAGCAGCGGTTGATTGACGCGCTGCTTCGGTCCTGCCCAGATGTCCTTCACCAGTGCCAGGTAGGTCTTGTCAATCTTGCCGTTCGCTTCACGACGGAGCATTTCATGCAGCTTGACCAGTGCAGACCTTTTCCGGGCCAGGATCAGGCATCCGGATGTATCCCGGTCCAGGCGGTGGACCAGTTCGAGAAACTTCTCCTGCGGGCGCAGCTTGCGAAAGGCCTCTATGACACCGTAACTGACGCCGCTGCCGCCGTGTACGGCCATGCCGCTGGGCTTGTTAATGATGATCATGGATGGATCTTCGAACAGGATCTGCTTGCTGAGCAGCTCCAGGTCTCGCTGGCGCGGGCTGACAGAAACCGGCTTGTCATTGTGGGTGACAGGCGGAATGCGCACCCTGTCGCCGGCCTGCAGCTTGTAGTGCGGCTTGCTGCGGCCCTTGTTGACGCGTACCTGCCCGGTCCTGAGCAGCCTGTACACCAGGCTGCGGGGCACCCCCTTGAGCTGCCCGAGCAGAAAGTTGTCAATCCGCTGGCCAGCGCCTTCTGCATCGATATCGACAAACCTTACCCGGGATTTGGTGGCGTTATCTGGCATGCGCGCGATGATACATGATCACCTTGATGCATGGCACGGAGATTGCTATATTCGCCGGGTGGTGTAGTGGCAGATTGTCAATATACCGCCAGAACAAATTTTTGCTTTCGGCATGTAGCCGGGAGCTTGGTGATGGACCTGAAGGCAGGATTTTCATGAATATCCATGTCGACATCGCCTGAGTGAACTCCGAATAATACAAGATTCAAGTCTCACATCCGGTCATCCGGCACTGTTCAACGCCAGATATATCCGTAGCATGACCAGGCAAGGACAGCATTACATTACTGCTGCATCGCCAACGTGATATCCGGATTCCAGCCTCACAAGGTCCATCGAATAAAACACCGTCTGCGCAATGTAATTGCTGCACGGACCTGAATGACGTCACACCAGACAGACTGGTGCTCAGCCTGAGCCGGTATACCCCTGCGCTATGCAGCCAATCCGGACCGGGCAGATGAAAGCCGCGTAAAGCATGGCTTAACGGACACTGGCACCCTTCTCTACTGGTTGTAAGTGGCGTCCGGAAGATAAAAATGAAAAGAATGCTGTTCAACGCAACTCACACTGAAGAGTTGCGCGTCGCCATCGTTGATGGCCAGAAACTCCTCGACCTTGACATCGAATGCTCGGATCATCTTCAGATCAAGGGCAACATCTATAAGGGACGCGTCACGCGTGTCGAGCCCAGCCTGGAAGCCGCCTTCGTCGATTACGGCGCCGAGCGCCAGGGCTTCCTCCCGCTCAAGGAAATCTCACGCAAGGTATTCCAGGGTGATTCCAGGAATGCACCCATCTCACAGGTCCGCATCAAGGATGTGATCAAGGAAGGCCAGGAACTGGTCGTCCAGGTCGAGAAGGAAGAGCGCGGCAACAAGGGTGCTGCTTTGACGACCTTCATCAGCCTCGCCGGGCGCTACCTGGTGCTGATGCCGGACAATCCCAAGGGCGGAGGCATATCACGCCGCATCGAGGGCCAGGAGCGTGCGGACCTGCGCAAGGTCCTCAACGAACTGGAGGTGCCGCACGAACATGCAATGATTGCGCGGACGGCCGGCATCGGCAAATCCCAGGAAGACCTGCAGTGGGATCTCGATTACCTGCTCCAGTTGTGGGAGGCCATACACAAGGCATCAGAAGAGCGCGCTGCGCCGTTCCTGATCTACCAGGAAACCAACCTCGTTGTGCGGGCCATGCGCGACTACCTGCGTTCGGATATATCCGAGATCCTTATCGACAACCCCGAGATTCATGAGCGGGCACAACGCTTCATGGAACAGGTCATGCCGCACAACCTGATCAAGCTGAAGCTGTACCAGGATTCCATTCCCCTGTTTTCACGTTTCCAGATTGAGCACCAGATCGAATCAGCCTTTACCCGCGACGTGCAGCTGCCTTCCGGCGGCAGTATCGTTATCGATCACACCGAGGCGATGATCAGCATCGACGTCAACTCGGCGCGTGCCACCAAGGGTGGCGACATCGAGGAAACCGCACTCAATACCAACCTGGAAGCGGCCGACGAGGTAGCCCGCCAGCTGCGCATGCGCGACCTGGGCGGTCTGATCGTCATAGATTTCATCGACATGATGGCGAATCGCAACCAGCGCATGGTAGAGAACCGGCTCAGCGATGCCCTGAGTGTTGACCGTGCACGGGTCCAGACCGGCAGAATTTCGCGCTTTGGCCTGATGGAGATGTCACGCCAGCGTTTGCGTCCGTCACTGGGCGAAGCCAGCCACAAGGTTTGTCCTCGCTGTGAAGGCACCGGCCACATTCGCGGCATTCAATCCTCGGCATTGAGTATCCTGCGTATCATCCAGGAAGAAGCACTGAAGGAGAATACCGAGATCGTTCATGCGTATTTGCCGCTCGCCTCCGCTACCTTCCTGCTCAATGAAAAGCGTCATGAAATCACCGGTATCGAGAACCGTCTCGGTACACGTATCCAGATCATTCCGACACCAACGCTGGAAACGCCGCATTACAAGATCGAGCGTATGCGCAGCGAAGAGCTTGATGAAGGTGCGGACAAGCCGAGCTACAAGCTTAAAACCGACGATCACGTCACTGAACTCGTTCAGCCGACTGCTCCGCCGCCACCGGCCGAGAAACCCGCAGTGGCATCTGCTATTCACGCTACGGCCGCACCCTCTCGCCAGGCTCAACCCGCACCGGCAGCCAAGCCGGAGACCAAGTCGGGTGAATCAGGCTGGTTCAGCACTATCGTCAAGAAACTCTTCAGCAGTGAGCCGGAAGTAAAAGAAGAAGAGAAACCGGAACGCAAACCCCAGGCTCGCGGTGGCCGTTCATCCGGCAATCGCAATCAGTCACGTCGTGGCGGCCAGGGCAATCGTCAGCAGAACCGGCGCGGTGGTCAGCAGCAGCGTCGCTCAACCAAGAAATCCACGGGCGGCTCCCAGGGGCAGCGCAAACCGAGAAATCTGCAACAGCAAGGCGGTAGCCAGAAAGCGGCACAGGGTAAGCAGGATTCACAGGAGCAGCCGAAGAAGGAAGGTCAGTCTCGTTCCCGCTCACAGAATCGTTCCAATCGCGGCCGCAGACGTCCTGCCAACAAACCTGCAGGCGACAAGCCTGAAACACAGCAGAACCAGCCAGTGAGCCAGCAGTCTGGTGATTCCAGGCAGCAAGCCCGCAAGTCGGCAGCCAAACCTCAGGACTCGAATGCCGCAGCTAAACCTGCAGAGGCAAAAAATCCTGCGGCCAAGCCCGCTGCATCGAAGCCGGCCAGCAAACCAGCAGCAGATAAGCCCGCTGCATCCAAACCGGCTAGCAAGCCTGCAACAGATAAACCCGCTGAAACGATGAAGCCTGCGAAGCCCAAATCGTCTTCTAACCAGGTTGAAACCAAGCCCGCCGCCGCACCGGCCAGCAAACCCACTGCGGCAAAGAAAGCAGATGTACCGGTAACGCAAAAGAAGGCGGCGCCAGCTGCCAAGCCTAAAGCGCCTGTGGCTGACAAGGACAAGCCCAAGCTGACCCAGATTGAAACCAAGTCCTGATTGTTAAGGGGATTGTTGTGCTGCGATGGCAGGATGCCATCGCAAGTCCCCTCTCATACAGAGAGGGTGAAGCCGCTACCAGCTCAGGCCGCCGCCAATGAATACACCATTGTTGCCGCTGTTATACAGGGAATCATCGTCTGTATTACCTGAGTCCAGCCAGTAATTACGATATCCGGCCTTTAATGACATGGAAGGGAACGGGTTTACTGCGAGCCCGACTTCTAGCTCGCGGCCATTGGGGCCAGCCATATCTTCCACTTCACTGAGCCATGGCGTGTAGGCTGCCTGGCCGAAAAAATAGGCGCGCTTGAATACGTCGTATCTGCCTTCTGCCACGAAACGCATGCCGGTAGTGTAGGTGTCACCGGGCAGTTCTATGTCATCCCAGCCGAGTCCGACCGCGAGATAGGAGTTGCCTGACATGGAGAACAGGCGTCGTTTTACGTCGACTGCAAGGTGTTTGTTGTTTTCGAAGTCCAGTCCGGTCGTGTCACGGTGATAGAGAGCGCCACGTGCACCCCATTTCTGATCCCACCACTGTTCGCCATACTGGTAGAGCTTGTCTGAGCCGACCTGGCTGCCGGTTTCATTCCACCATTGCCCGTCGCTGGCGTGACTGTCCAGTATGCTGAATGCCTGTGCTGAAGTGCCAGCCAGCAATGCACATCCGAACCCGATAGTTTTGGCAAATCGTATACCCATGTATAGCTCCCTGCCCGTCCTTTTCTAGTTGTTTGATTTGTAGAGTACTCCCGGTTCCGGGTATTTTCCAGATTTTTCTCAAATAAATCCGAAGAAACATCCACTCATTCATATACTTGTTCGGATATTTTGTCATATTACTTTCATATGAAAAACACGTCTTATCAGTGTATTGATGACCTTCATTTGCCGTTTTATACCACTCGTCCGGTTCAGGCTTGATTCATGCTGCGAGGCGTATTCTGATACTGACAATAACGTTTATATAAGGGGAATGAACATGAAAACGCATACACTGCCCGCGCTTATCGCAGCGATGTCACTAATTCTGGGCGGTTGCGTGACGGATGATCCGCATCAGCGAGCCAAGACCGGGGCGGCGATTGGTGCCGTGACGGGTGCAGTTATCGGGCACCAGATCGATCATGACAGCGGTCGCTATGTCGGTGCTGTGGTCGGCGCGATCGCCGGAGGCGGCGTGGGACATTACATGGACAAACAGCAGGCGGAGTTTGAAGAAGAGCTCAAAGCAGAACAGGATGCCCATCAGCTGGAGATTGAACGTCTCAAGGACGACACGCTGAAGCTGACGGTGGACAGCGAGGTATCCTTTGATTTTGACCGTTCTGACATCAAACCAGCGTTCAGACCATCACTGCAGAAACTGGCGGCCGTGATCAACAAGTACGACCGGACCGTCGTGCATGTCATCGGGCACACCGACAGCACCGGGCCGGCTGACTACAACCAGCGGTTGTCCGAAAGACGCGCTGACAGCGTTGCCAGCTACCTGTCCGGCCAGGGCGTATCCCGCGCGCGGTTGCACACGGAAGGACGCGGGGAATACGAGCCCCGTGACAGCAATGCTACGGAAGCAGGCAGGCAGCTGAACAGGCGTGTCGAGATTTTTATCAAGCCCGTGGTGGAAGGCCAGGAATACAGGGCACACGAGTCACCTCAGTACTAATAGCGGTGTAATGCTCTACTTCACCGGTGCGTCGAACACAGCAATCGATTCCACGTGGGCCGTATGCGGGAACATATCCATGATGCCTGCTGCGGTCAGGGTGTAGCCGAACTCGTTGACGAGAATCCCCGCATCACGAGCCAGGGTAGCGGGGTTACACGAGACGTAGACAATGCGTCGGGGATGCAGCTCCGGTAAGCGTGCGATGACTTCCCTGGCACCGCTGCGTGGCGGGTCCAGCAGGATTTGATCCCATTTCTGCTGCAGCCAGTTACCTTCCAGCGGTTCCTCGTACAGGTTCGAGGTAATAAATTCGGTGTTGGCCAGGCCGTTGCGGGCTGCGTTATCCCTGGCCATGCTGACCAGTGCAGGATCACCTTCTATCCCTGTCACGTGACCGCATGTACGTGCCAGGGGTAACGTGAAATTACCCAATCCGCAAAACAGGTCGAGTACCCGGTCATCTTTCCCGGGCTCCAGCAGTTCCAGCGCCTGCCTGATCATCAGGCGGTTGATGCCTGCATTGACCTGGGTGAAGTCCGTCGGACGAAATTGCACTTCCAGGTTCCAGTCTTCCAGGCGATAGCTGAGCAGGTCGTCGCATTCAGGGTTGAGCGGCTGTACCGAATCCGGACCCTTGGGCTGCAGCATGATGTTCACTGCGTAAGCCTGCCCGAAATCTCGTAAGCGGGTGAGGTCTTCATCCGTCAGCGGTTCAAGGTGCCTGAATACGAGCATGGCCGTGTCATCGCCAGCAGCCACTTCTATTTGTGGAATACGCTTCGCGATGCTCAGCATGGATATCAGTTCCTGGAGGGGCGCAATCAGGTCGGCAAACCGTTTATCGAGGATATCGCATCGCTCCAGTACGGCTATGTAGCTGCTGCGTGCCTCGCGAAAGCCAACCAGCACCCCGCCCTTTTTGGGGACAACCCGTACGCCCAGGCGTGCCTTGCGTCGATAGTTCCAATGCGGGCCTTCCAGGGGAGGAAGTACTTTTTCGGGCGCAATCTTGCCGATATGTGCAAGGCTGTCGAGCAGCACTTGTTGCTTTGCCCTGACCTGGGCCTCTCCGCTCATATGTTGCAGACTGCATCCACCACAAACTCCGGCGGCACTGCAGCGGGGATTGACCCTGTCAGGTGAAGCATCGATCACTTCGATGAGGTCGGCCTCGTCGAACTTACTGCGTTTTTTCCTGACCAGGCAGCGGACGGTTTCGCCCGGTAGTGCCCCGCTGACGAATACGGTTTTACCTTCGTGGCGGGCAACGCCCCGGGTATCGTCGGCCAGTGATTCAATGCTGACGGTTAACTCGAACGGCTGGAAGCGTTTTCTGCGACGTCCCATCAGGTTAATGCATCTGTTCTGTCAGGCTGCAGCAAGTCAACTGCTGCTCTCGTTCCAGGCCTTCAGGTAGGCAGCCAGGTGCGACTGGTTTTCCTGCAGAAGACTTTCGTGCAGTACCTGGCGTTCCCGGGCCAGGGCGGCATCATCGAGTTCAGTCGTCAAGTGCAGCCAGTTCAGGTATATCTGCCAGATGTTCAGTACTTCGGATTCGCAGGTGTGGCGGACGATATCAATATCATAGTTCGCCGCATCACTGGGCACAGCAGGCAGGTTCAGCATCAGGGATATCTCGTCAAGCGAGGCGAGGCCCGGATGCTGATGACCGGACAGCGTGTCCATCAGGTCGACATGTCGTGAATGAAAGCGGCCATGATAATTGGCGTCGCGAAAAGACTCTTCATGGCTGCCGCTATCCCAGTAAGTACGTGACACGATGCCATGTTTCAGTGCCCTGTACTGGATCACCGGCAGGTCAAATCGGCTGCCATTCCATGTCACCAGTACCGGTGTGTACTTTTCTATTCCGGCGAAGAAATGCCGAATCAGATCCTGTTCACTGGATGTCCTGTCACCCAGGGACCAGACCTTGATCGTGTCATCGTCACGGTATACAGCCGATATGCCAGCAATGCGCTGCATATGCAGTGCAAGCTCGTCAGTTGATCCGGTTTGCTCGCGATGCTTGGCATACATCACCCGGACGATGTCTGCATCGGACAAGTCATGCAGATCGTAAAGAACCCTGCCCAGTTCTACGTCCGGTAAGGTTGCAATTCTGATCGCCAGCGCATTCATGCGGGGAAGATGCCTGTTGACAGGTAGCGGTCGCCACGGTCGCAGATGATCGAGACGATCACTGCATTCTCTAGCTTGCATGACAATTGTATCGCTGCAGCTACTGCGCCGCCGGATGAGACACCGCAGAAGATCCCTTCCCTGCTCGCCAGTTCCCGGGTGGTCTGCTCCGCGAGTGACTGATCGATATCTATGGTCTGATCGACACGAGCCGGGTCGAAGATGCTCGGCAGATATTCTTCCGGCCAGCGCCGGATGCCCGGGATGGAGGAGCCTTCAGTCGGCTGCACGCCTACGATGCGAATGTCGGGGTTTACTTCCTTCAGATAGCGCGATGTACCCATGATCGTACCGGTGGTGCCCATCGATGAAACAAAATGGGTGACCTTGCCTTCTGTGTCACGCCAGATTTCCGGACCTGTAGTCTTGTAATGCGCGTCGGGATTATCCGGGTTGGAAAACTGGTCCAGTACCCTGCCCTTGCCGTCGGCCTGCATTTCAAGGGCCAGGTCGCGTGCCCCTTCCATGCTGGCTTCCCTGCTGACAGGAATGATTTCTGCCCCGTAGGCCTTCATGGTGGCAACACGTTCCGCACTCATGTTCTCGGGCATGATCAGTACCATGCGGTAGCCCTTGATCGCTGCGGCCATGGCCAGCGCGATGCCGGTATTGCCGCTAGTCGCTTCGATCAGGGTGTCGCCGGGATTGATGTCACCACGCTCTTCCGCTGCGACGATCATGTTCAGTGCGGGACGGTCCTTGACGGACCCGGCCGGATTGTTGCCTTCCAGTTTAACGAGTATCTCGTTGCTGCTGCCAGGTGTCAGGTGTTTGAGGCGAACCAGTGGGGTATTGCCGACGAAGTCTTCGAGCTCTTTCATGTGTGGGAGGTTACCACTGCGCACATACCCATGTGTAGGAGCGGCGGCCTCGCCGCGAACCATTCTTCTATAACGCTGAATGAAAACAACAACGCGGCGAGGCCGCCGCTCCAACAAGTCAGATATTAATATCCGGGTTCAGGCCGCCGTGTGCTAGTACAGGTGAACAACACGCGGCGGGAACGGTATGCCTATGCCGGCGTCATCGAATCTGACTTTGACTGATTCGTTTGTATCAAAGAAAACACCCCAGTAATCCTCGGATTTCACCCATAGACGAACGACGAAATTCACGCTGTTGTCGGCCAGCTCCGAGACGGCGATCTGGTGGGCCGGATCGTCGAGGATGCGATCATCCGTGCTGACGATGTCTTCCAGCTCGCTGCGAACCTGTTTCAGATCGGCGTCATAGGCAACACCTACAGTCAGGTCGACGCGCCTGTTGGCCTGGGTCGAGTAGTTGATAATGTTGTCATTGCCGATCTTGCCGTTGGGGATGATGATGGTCTTGTTATCCGGGGTGATAAGCGTCGTGGTGAATATCTGTATGGACTGGACGCTCCCCGATACACCGGCGGCCTCGACGAAGTCGCCTACCTTGAAGGGGCGGAAAATAATCATCAGGAAACCGGCGGCGAAGTTGGCCAGCGAACCCTGCAGAGCGAGGCCAACGGCCAGGCCGGCAGCACCGAGAATGGCGATGAAGGAGGTAGTCTGGATGCCGAGTTGACCAAGTGCCGCGACGATAACGAATGCGAGGACAGCTATGTAGGCGATGTTGCTGGTAAAGCCTATGATGATCTGGTCTATCTCGGCCTTTTTCATGACGCGTGTGACCAGTTTTCGTATCCACTTGGCCACCATCTTACCGACGATGAAGATAGCAATCGCAGCAAGCAGCTGCAGACCATATTGTACAGCCAGCTCCGTTCCGACTTCGACCAGGTGATTGACCTTATCGGGATCCATGATTTCTTTTACCTGTTCTACAACGTCAGGCATCTGTTCTGTTGCGTCAGGTGTGTTGTCACCGTTTGCCATGTGTCTATCCTCCGGGGATATTTGTCGAGTAGTTCCGGGTAAGCCTTAAACTCAGGGGCGCAAATAATACCTCCTGTCGAAAAGGCAAACCAGCTATTGCGCCACTTGCGGGTAAATCGCGCGCCAGTCCTTCTTCATGTCAATAACAGTCCAGCCATTCGCTGTCGCATGATCCAGCGCCTTGTCCAGTTTACCCACGTGGCTGTCACGATCGTAGGCCCATTCTCTTTTCTCATCCGTATGACGGACAATCGCCATCAGGCGTCTGCCCTCACCTGCTGCAGTCCACTGCAGCATCTGCAGGTCGCCGTCTGAATTGCCGAAAGCCGCGATGGGCCGGCGGCCGATGTGCTGGTTGATACCGACCGGCTTGCCGGCCTTGTCATCGATGAAATTGATTTCCGGCAGCCTGGTCAGCACTGGCTCACCATCACGCAACTCGAACGTTGTCCTGATGCTGCTGCCAATTACCTGTTCAGGAGGAACGCCATAAACGGCTTCAACCCATGGACGCATGAATTCGATGCCACCGCCCGACACGATATACGTTTTGAATCCTTTGCTACGTAAATAATCGAGGAGTTCCAGCATGGGCTGATAGACCATTCCGGTGTAACGTTTACCTGTAGTCGGATGTCGTGCACTGGCAAGCCAGTCTGTCACGATACGGCTGAACTCATCTGTTGTGTTGCCGGCGTGAGAAGTCATGACGAGTTCCAGCAGGCCTTTTTCACCGCTATTCGCCAGGGCATCCATGTCATCTTCGAGTACGGCCTTGAAGGGTTGTTTGGTTTTCCACTCAGGATGCCCGGATGCGAGCGCCTTGACACGGTCAATGGCAAACAGGAGCTGAAAGTAGACCGGTTTCTCGGACCAGAGCGTGCCATCGTTGTCGAAAACAGCAATACGTTCCGCAGGCGGAACATAGTCAGGACCGGACTGGTCGGTTACCTTGTCGACAAAAGCGATGATGTTTTGCCTGGATTCGCTGTCATTCCAGGAGGGAAGCACAGTTGAGTCAGCTGCCAATGTTGTAAATGAAAACAGTCCTGCATTGAATGTGACCAGTAAAACGGTGAGTTTAATTTTATTCATCTTGATTCTTGCCTGGCTGGTTATAAAAGCTGGAGCCCGGTATTTATGGGTATGACGTTGAGTGCTTCAAGCACGCTGCCTACCACTGAAAATGCCGCCCATCAGGGCGGCATTCATACAGCGCTCAGATTGGTTTAGTGAGAACCTGTACTGGTTTCCAGCTTGACCATGACCTGGTCGAGGCTGAAACTTGCGGCCTTCTGGCGTGGCGGGAACTCCGCAAAGGTCTTGAGGAAATTACCCACGTAAGTCTGTGCCGGCACCAGCAGGTACGCACGATCCAGCAACCAGTCATAGTAGGTG
>JARFQC010000079.1 GCA_029287965.1 Arenicellales bacterium | reverse complement strand
GCCGTAAGCATAACAGTAAATTATGCCCGTATCTCAAGTTGACGCCCCTGCCCGATTTGAGGATTCTCGATTCGTTTTAATCGACCGCATAGCTGTACACGGCATACCCGCCCGGGTCGGTTTTATTCAGGATGTCACCCGGGTAGCTGATATATATCTCCTTCCTGTCTTCATCCACGGTTATGCCATAAGGCGGACCCGGGATTGTGTCAGGCCGGGGCAGCCTGCTCATTTTTTCCCTGCCCTGCAAATCGACCATCAATGTCTGCATCGTGTCCGACCACAATCCCACCAGCAGCCAGCGATCTTCGATGATGCCGATGCCGGTCATGTTCGCCCGCCGGAAGGTAACCATCACCTCTGCCTTGCCTGAGTCGAAATCCGTAATCCTGAGCACATTACTGCCCTCTCCCGGATTGATACCCTCCTTTTTCTCGTAGGAGTTCGACAGCCAGACGCCGTCATCCCGGCACAGTATCTGCCGGCCATAGCCTACCTGCCTGTCATGGTCGGCAAACACTTCGAATGGCGATCCACCAGGCTGCCGGTAGCGCACCAGGCGTGAGTTCAGCGAATCGGCCACGTATACCCAGCCGTCTTTCGCCTGGCACACGCCATGCGGGGCATTGAAGCGCTGGTTTGACGGCCCCGGGTAGCGGGTGATTTCCGCATGTTCTGCATTTGGGATATGGATGATGCCGCTGCCCCAGCCTTCACTGAAGAATATTCCCGGTTCATTCGATGGCGCGATAAAGTGCGGTGAGCGCAACGACGTACCCGTTTTAGTCTTGTCGACGTACACGGTATTGGAGAAATCCTCGCCATCCGCTACCGCCAGCCGTTCATTGAAAAGTTCCGCCGCGATGTAGAAATCGCGAAAACGCACGACATGGGCCGGATGTTCAAGTCTGCCTGCATACGTCGTGCGCAAGGTAACTTCAGGTTTCAATGAAGCTGCCGCCTGCGCTGGCAGTCTGCCCGGGTGAACTGTGAAGTCATCCTGATTAATCTTCACCACGACATTGCCATGCAGTCCGCTGACGTACAGCGGTATGTCGTTACGCTCCGCGTAGTCACGCAGGCGTTTGCCGCGCGGGCCCAGGTGCGGTGGTGCACTGACCGATGCAAGTATCGAACGCGGCTGCACGGCATCGAAAAATACATCCGGCGCAGCACTCTCTACACCATGGTGGGGAGCGGTCATGATATCCGCCTGCAGGTTCTCCCCGTGCCGGGCAAGGTGGGCGCCTATCTTCCTGTTCAGGTCGGCAGCGAACAGGGCGGACTGGTCGCCGACCCTGAGCTTGAGTATCGCACTGGTATCGTTGATGTCCGTCTTGCCGACGGGCGTATCCATGCCATCGAAGGCATACAGCACGTCCAGGCTGATGCGTTCGTTATTTGTAATGACGATGTTGTCGCCCTGGCTCAGGGATTTGACTGGCACTCCGTTCTCTTCGAGCATGCCGAAAGTCGCCTGGACGTGGCCGTAGTCGCATCCCGTCGACCAGGTCTCCGCATCGCAGCGCTGTTTCGGCGGCTGATTGAAATAGACCACGTCCGGCATGATATCCGCCTTGATCAATTCACCGATACCGCCGTAGTGATTGCGATGTGCATGGGTAATGACCAGGGCATGGATCCGGGTGATACCCTTGCTGCGCAGCAAGGGAACCAGGTAGTGCTCAGTGTAGTAGCGGTAACCCGTATCGATGATCACCACCCTGCCATCAGGGAACTCCAGCAGGTGTGCATCACCGCTGTGCTTGTTGCCGCTGACATTGACCATGGTCCAGGTCAGTTCCGCGTCCTCATCGCCGGTGTACAGGAAGAACATGGCCAGCACAGCGCCAAGCAGGAAAAAGAGCATTGCGGCGGAGGGGCGGATTTGCATTGTCTGATTCAGGTGATTGCAGAATAAAGCCTGATTATACCCCGAGCCCGGTTGCGCATAATGCACCCGGGACTTACTTGCCCCGGAATGGCAATGATGGTTATCTAGCAAGCATGAACTTTGACAGCATACTGTTTGAATTAAGCGCCATCATTGTTGGCGCGGCGCTGCTCGGCACCGCGTTCCTGTATGCACGGCAGCCGATCATCATCGCCTATATCGCAATCGGTTTTATCATCGGCCCGAGCGGCTTCGGGTTGATTAAAAGCAATGAATCCATCGAACAGATGGCCCATTTCGGCGTAGTACTGCTGCTGTTTATCATCGGGCTGAACCTGCAGCCGGGGAAACTGTTGAAATTGTTCAGCAAGATGGTCTGGCTGACATTCACCACGTCACTGCTGTTCGCCGCGCTGTCGACAGGCTTTGCCCTGCTGATCGACATGAACGCTGCCGGTGCACTGGTATTCGGCGCGGCGATGATGTTTTCAAGCACGGTAATCGGGCTCAAGCTGATCCCGACCACGACGCTGCATCACAAGCATACCGGTGAGGTGATGACCAGTGTCTTGCTGTTGCAGGACATCCTCGCCATCGTCGTTATCCTGCTCATATCAAGCGGCCCGGGAGACACCATCCCGCTCACCTTCATCCTGATCATCGTCAAACTGATCGGGCTCTGGCTGACCGCTTTCATGGGCGTGCGCTATATCATTATTCCCCTGCTGAGGAAATTTGACACGGTGCAGGAATACACCTTCGTCGCGACGCTCGCCTGGTGCCTGTTCTGGGCCGAAGCGGCGCACCTTGCAGGCCTGTCCTATGAAACGGGCGCCTTCGTTGCCGGGCTCTCGATCGCGTCGCGCAACGTCTCGCTGATCGTGGCGGAGAACCTCAAACCGCTGCGCGAGTTTTTTCTCATCATGTTCTTTTTCGCCGTTGGTGCGCGCCTGGACCTGGATATCGGTGCGGCACTGCTATCCGCTGCGGTGGTGTTCGGACTATTGCTGGTACCAGTCAAAGTCTGGACCTTCAATCGCGCTTTCAAGTTTTCCGGTGAAAATGAAAAACGTTCCCTGGAACTGGGCGTGCGGCTCGGGCAAAGCAGTGAATTTTCTCTGCTTGTTGCGTTTTCTGCATTCTTTGCCGGATTGATCGGTGAAGAGGAGATGAATGTCATCCAGGTCGTGACCATTGTCACATTCGTGATTTCGACGTACTGGGTGGTCATGAAATTCCCGACCCCCATCTCGAGAACCGACCGGCTGCGCAGAGACTGATCATCCAGCCCTGCCGTAACAGGCGGGATCAAGGGCTGTGCTCGCGCAGTATCAGTTCATTGCCCCGCTGGGTAAATTCCACATTTTTCAGCACGCTCATCCCCAGCAGTATATCCATGTCACCCATACCGGGGCTGATGCTGGCGGCGACGTTGCGCAATTGCAGCGGCCCTATGCTGAGTGTATCGATCCGGGTCCGGTAGCCCGTCACGACACCGTTGGCCGTACGGTACCGGGTTGCCTGTCCGCGCTCGAGGCCCAGGCGGTCCGCAAGGCGTTCAGGTACGGCGACGTCCGTCGCGCCCGTGTCGACGAGAAACTCGACCGGCACCCCGTTGACCTTTCCGCTGGTAACGTAATGCCCGAACTTGTTGCGCTTGAGTACAACATCGACGTCACCGGCCGGATCACTTCTGACCTGGACGGACTGGTTCGGGTTGTACTGCCGGTCGAGGACTCCGGAAAAATACATGGTCAACAGTCCCAGCAGGACGACCCATGCCGCGATGATCATGCCCTTGCCTATTTTATGCGGACTTTTCCTGTTCATTTACTACTCAGACCGAATTGTGTGTCGTGGTTTTCATATAGGGCTGACAGTGTTGAACTCAATCCATTGCAACCGGTCTATGTGAGATAATTCAACAACAATAATCCTTTAGGAGTATCCCATGAAAGGAGCCGAACTACTCGTGCGCTGCCTGGAAAACGAAGGCGTAGACTATATTTACGGCATCCCCGGTGAGGAGAACATCGCCGTCATGGACGTGCTGCTCGACAGCCCCATCAAGTTCATCACCACCCGCCACGAGCAGGGAGCCGCATTCATGGCAGACGTGCAGGGGCGTCTGACCGGCAAGGCGGGAGTGTGCCTGTCAACGCTGGGACCCGGTGCCACGAACCTGCTGACCGGATTTGCCGACGCAAACATGGACCGTGCTCCCATCGTTGCGATTGCTGGCCAGGGGGCAACGACCCGCCTGCACAAGGAAAGTCACCAGATTGTAAACCTGGTCAAGCTGTTCGAGCCGGTTTCCAAGTACAGCATCCAGATTCGTGAACCGGAGATTATCCCCGAGGTCGTCCGCAAGGCCTTCAAGGTCGCGCAGATTGAAAAGCCCGGCGGCAGTTTCATCGACTTACCGGAAAATATCGCCGACATGGATATACCGGACAAGACACCGCTCGTCGTTCAGTGCCCTCGTGCACCGATGCCACAGGAGGAAAAGCTGAAGCAGGCAGCCGAGATCATTTCCACTGCGCGTTACCCGCTGATCCTGGCTGGCAACGGCGTCATCCGTGGCGAAGCATCATCCTCGCTGACCTCCTTCGCGGAAACGCTGAATATACCGGTAGCGAATACCTTCATGGCCAAGGGCATCATTCCCTTTTCCAACAAACAGTCACTTGGTGCTATCGGCCTGCAGGCCAGTGACTACGTTTCGTGCGGATTCGATCGTGCCGATGTCATCATCTGTGTCGGCTACGACATCGTCGAATACCACCCCCACCTGTGGAATGTGAATCGTCAGGCCAAGATTGTTCATATAGATTTCTCCCCTGCCGAGGTCGATGCACACTATATCGTCGCCTGCGGAGTGATCGGCGATATCGCCAAGGCGCTGGATGCAATCGCCGGCCTTGCCGAGCCGCATCAGAAGCACCTCGCCATGACGCTGCGCAAGACTATCGTGGAAGAGATGGAAACGCATGCCAATGACAATGGCTTCCCGATCAAACCGCAAAAAATCATGTGGGACCTGCGTCAGGTACTGGCCCCGGAAGACATCGTCATCAGCGACGTGGGTGCACACAAGATGTGGATGGCGCGCATGTACCAGGCCGAACGCCCCAATACCTGTATCATTTCCAACGGTTTCGCCTCGATGGGCATTGCCGTGCCCGGGGCCATCGCTGCAAAGCTGCAGCATCCGGATCGTACCGTCGTGGCAGTAACCGGGGACGCGGGATTCATGATGAATTCACAGGAGATCGAGACCGCGTTGCGTATTGGCACACCGATCGTCATCATCATATGGACAGACTCGCAGTATGGGCTGATCCGCTGGCACCAGATGCGTCACTATGGGCGCGACAGCCATATCGACTTCCGCAACCCGGATTTCATCAAGTACGCAGAAAGCTTCGGCGCCAAAGCCTATAGTGTGCAGGCGGCGGATGAACTGATTCCCGCCATTGAACAGGCCGTCCGCGACGATACAGTCGTGATCATCGACTGTCCGGTAGATTATTCGGAGAACATGAAGCTGACAGAAAAACTGGGTGAGTTGGTATGCCCTATATAGGTATAACGAATATATAACTGTAGGAGCGGCGACCTCGCTGCGACATGTCTTAACCAGTCAGTTCCTGTGGGAGCGATGAGCCATCGCTCCCACTGAGGATACAATCCGTTATCCCGAATTTTGCGGCGAGGCCGCCGCTCCAACACAACCAGCATCGAACGCGAGGAGACCGCCATGACCGAAGACTTCCACCTGATGATACCCGGGGCCGAAAGCGCCGGCCGGCACGAGGTCGTATCTCCCTATGACGGTTCTATCATTGGCTCATGCGAAATCGCCGATGCAAAGGCAATATCGCTCTCGCTGGAGACCGCCGCTAAGCTGCTCGCTGATCGTCATCGCTGGCTGAGTGGCGCAGAACGCATTGCAATTCTCGAAAAAACAGCAGCCATCATGCAGGACCGCTTCGAACACCTCGCCGTCGAATCTGCGCGCGAGGGAGGCAAGCCGCTTGTTGATTCGCGCGTCGAGGTCACGCGTGCGATCGATGGAGTCAAAAACTGCGCCGAACTGCTTCGCTCCGAGGCAGGTCGTGAGATACCCATGGGTGTCAACGCCGCTTCGGCCAATCGACTGGCATTCACTCACCGTGAGCCCATTGGTGTGGTTGCGGCACTAAGCGCCTTCAATCACCCACTCAACCTGATCGTACACCAGGTTGGTCCTGCCATTGCAGCAGGCTGCCCGGTGATCATCAAGCCTGCCAGCGATACACCCCTGTCGTGCATGCGTTTCGTGTCCATGCTGAGAGAAGCCGGCCTGCCCGACGAGTGGTGCCAGGCCTGCGTAACCGATAGCAACGAAACGATAGAACAGCTGGTCGGCGACGAACGTATTGCCTTCTTCAGCTTTATCGGCAGTGCACGCGTTGGCTGGATGTTGCGCTCGAAACTGGCGCCGGGCACTCGCTGTGGACTGGAACACGGGGGTGCTGCCCCGGTCCTCGTCGCACCGGATGCAGACCTCGATGATGCCCTGCCACTGATCGCCAAGGCAGGCTTTTATCACGCAGGCCAGGTTTGTGTATCTGTCCAGCGTGTCTATGTCGAGGCATCACAAGCACAGTTCGTGGCCAACAAGCTGGCAGAGTTCGGCAACGCAATGAAGGTCGGTGACCCGACCTCGGACCAGACAGATATCGGTCCATTGATACGACCGAAGGAAGTCGAACGCATCAATCAGTGGGTCAGCGAAGCGGTCAACGATGGTGCCAGCCTGGTTAGCGGTGGTGCACCGATTTCGGCGCGCTGTTATCCCGCAACGGTCCTGCTCGATCCACCAGACTCATCGACCATCAGCCAGAATGAAATTTTCGGACCGGTCATCTGCGTCTATTCATATAGTGACATGGATGAGGCCATACGCCGGGCCAACGCTCTACCCTTCTCGTTTCAGGCGGCCGTGTTTACCACCAGTCTCGACACCGCTCTGCGGGCATACAAGCATCTCGAAGCATCGGCAGTCATGGTAAACGACCACACTGCATTCCGGGTGGACTGGATGCCTTTCGCCGGGTTGAAGGTCTCCGGCCATGGCACCGGTGGCATCCGCTATACCTACGAAGACATGACGGTCGAAAAAATGATGGTGATACGCTCTGCCGAAATCTAGCCGGGTACGACACGTGGCGAAGACCGATTGCAGTTGCACTCGCAGCGTACCCTCCAACAGTGTCACTTTCAGGCAGGCTTGAACTAAAAAAAATCGGCCATAGCCCTTTCAGGGACCGCCGGGCAGGAACCGGGCTGGTCAACTTATACCCAAATAGCCGATAATTCTTGTCCACAAAAGCTGTGGATAAGTCTGTGTACATCCGGCAAGAAAATGACTGAAAGCCTGCAGATATAACAAGCCACTTTAAATTGCCTATTTTTTAGGCAATGCGTTATTTGAATTATATATCAATCACTTACTGCTTCTTTATAAAGTGCTTTTTAACAAATGATGTCTTTCTCACGCTTTTTTACCCTATTTCTATCATTTGTGAACAAATGCAATCCTGCACGCAAAAACAGATAGCAAGTCGAATGCCAACATGAATAGCAAATCCAGTTTTCAGCCCGCCGGCCTGATCCGTGTTCTGGCCTGCATCCTGTACGATGCAATGCTGGTCTTTGCCCTGCTGTTCGTCTCCACACTCGCCTTCCTGCTGATACCCGAAGGCATACGTGACACCGACCCGTATATACAGGCAGGCAAGGTGGCCTGGTATTTTGCGATCTGTTATCTGTATTTCAGCTGGTTCTGGCTGCGCAGCGGCCAGACGCCGGGTATGCGGGCATGGCACACCTACCTGACTGATTGCGAGGGCCACCTCGTTAACCGCAGCGCCTCGGTAAAACGCTTCTGGGCC
The DNA here is from genome assembly GCA_029287965.1 of Arenicellales bacterium. Classification (GTDB taxonomy): domain Bacteria; phylum Pseudomonadota; class Gammaproteobacteria; order BMS3Bbin11; family BMS3Bbin11; genus JARFQC01. The sequence goes on along the minus strand of JARFQC010000079.1, from coordinate 731 downwards.
GCACTGCTTTCCTGGCTGCTGGCCGGGTCAGGCTACGTGTGGATGGTCTTCGACCGTGACAGGCGATCACTGCATGACCGGTTATCGGGCACGTGCCTGGTCGTCAAGAAACCCGAAACCAAAAAAAACCCGTAGGAGCGGCGGCCTCGCCGCGATTTGTCGGAGGTAGTTAAGTATTGTGGGAGCGATAGCCTATCGCGATAAATATCTAAATATAAGCAGATCACGATAGGTTATCGCTCCCACCTTTGATGTTGAACATGCGCGGCGGGGCCGCCGCTCCTACAAAGGATCGTTGATCAGGCGACTTTCCGCAGCATCACCACGGCTATGATCATGAACATGATCAGCGGTGTAAACGCACCCATTATGGGCGGTATGCCATAGATCAGCACGAGGAAGCCAAAGCCCTTGGCCATGGCGAAAAAGGTGAGGCCCAGCATCATGCCGAGGAACAAGGTGCTGCCCACCCCGCCGCTGCGCACATGGCGAAACACAAACGGGATACCCAGAAGTACCATGACCGCAATCGCCAATGGCGCAGATATTTTCTGCCATAACGCCAGGCGGTAGCGATCAGTGCTCTGGGCGTTTACTTCCAGGTGGTCGATGTAGCTGTTCAGTTCCAGTGCGGAGAGCTGCTCCGGATTGACGAGGAACACCTTGAGGATTTCCGGACCCAACTCAGACACCCATTCCGCCGAGTCCAGATGCACGGTTTGTATGCCCTC
>JARFQC010000053.1 GCA_029287965.1 Arenicellales bacterium | reverse complement strand
GTCCGGGGCCAGGCGCTGACTGATAGTAACCCCATTGGACTCGATACCCGCGACTTCGCCGGCATCGCGGCCGATAGCGGGACTGTCCGGGTGTTCACTGGCGGCACCCAGCTCAAGGCCGTTGGTCGCGGCGCAGGCGGCGGTCAATGCCCTGCCCATTCTCCCTGCGGCACCGGGGATTGCAATTCTGGTCATATAAGGACTTTACCTGCGTTGTTTCGTTTTATGCAGACAGGGTATCCATGAGGAACTGCTGCGAAGAAAATTTATCATCGGCCCTTTCAGGCCTAGCACGAGTATAACTGCCATCCTGCTGGAGAATCCACGCGTTGGTATTGTCGTTGAGATACACCTGCAAGCCCTGTTCCATGACGATCTTTTTAAGCTGTTCATCTTCAATCGGGGTACAGGTTTCAACGCGACGGAAAAAGTTTCTGTCCAGCCAGTCTGCGCTGGAGATAAACACCTCTGGATCGCCGTCGTTTTCGAAACAGAACACACGGTGATGTTCAAGAAAGCGTCCAACGATTGATCTGACCTGAATATTCTCCGATACCCCCTTTATGCCCGGCCGGATACCGCAGATTCCGCGAATGATGAGATCTATTGTTACGCCTGCGCAGGATGCCTCGTACAGTGCTTTCATGACATTGAACTCGAGCAGCGAGTTCATCTTGGCAATGATCCTGGCCGGCTTGCCCGCCCGGGCATTTTCGGTTTCCCGGTGTATGCCTGCCAGGATGCTATCATGCAGGGTAAACGGTGACTGCAACAACTTGTCGAGTTTCTTGAATTTGCCCAGCCCGGTCAGCTGGAGAAAAATCTTCTGTACATCTGACGCGATATCCTTGCGTGAAGACAACAGGCCGAAATCGGTATAGGCACGCGCCGTACCATAGTGATAGTTACCGGTACCCAAATGGGTATAGTAGCGAATGCCGTCGGATTCCTTGCGCACCACGAGAATCATCTTGGCATGGGTCTTGTGACCTACGACGCCGTACACGACCTGGACTCCGGCTTCCAGCATGCGATTCGCGACCTTGATATTGGCTTCCTCATCAAACCTCGCCTTCAGTTCCACAACGGCGGTGACGTCCTTGCCGGCCCGGGCGGCCTTGATCAGCGCATCGACGATCTTCGAGTTTGAATCCGTGCGGTACAGCGTTTGCTTGATAGCCAGTACGCGTGGATCGCGTGCTGCCTCCCGAACGAATTCGATGACCGGCATGAAGCTCTGGTAGGGATGGTGCAGCAGCAGGTCCTTCTTGCGCAGAATATCGAAAATGCTCTGTTTCGGACTGCGCTTACGGTGTGGACGCAGGACCTTGAAGAACGTCTCGCGCTCAGGCGTCTCGAACACCGTACCCGGCATAAAGCTGGGATACTTGAGCTCGTCCCGGTCAATCATATCGGGCACCGAAATCAGGCGATTCAGGTTCACCGGCCCGTTGACCTTGAAGACCTCTTCGTCACTCAGCTTGAAACGTTCCTGCAGCAGTTCGACAAGGTCTTCGCTGCAGTTGTCAGCCACTTCCATGCGGACCGAGTTGCCGAAGTGGCGGGTTGGCAGTTCGCCTTCCAGCGCATGCATCAGGTCATTGGACTCCTCCTCGTCAACGAAAAGGTTGCTGTTGCGGGTGATGCGGAACTGGTAACAGCCGGTTACGTCCATACCGGGAAACAGCTGACTGACATGCTTGTGCAGGATCGAGGACAGGAAAACGAAATCATTCTTGCCGGTCGATATATCACCCGGCACGCGAATCACGCGTGGCAGTGACCGCGGAGCAGCAACGATCGCATGATCGGTATCACGCCCGAACGCATCCAGACCTTCCAGCGAGATGATGAAATTCAGGCTCTTGTTGATAACCGGTGGGAACGGATGGGACGGATCCAGCCCGACCGGGCTTAAAACCGGAAATATTTCTTTCTTGAAGTAGTCCCTGACCCACTCCTGCTGGCGGGTGGTCCAGTGAGTGCGACGGATGAAGTTAATCCCTTCACGCGACAGCGCCGGCACCAATTCATCGTTGAGAACAGAGTATTGCAGCTTAACCAGATCATGCGCAGCGAGTTCGATTTGATGCAACGCCTCTTTCGGGCCCATGCCATCCGGCCCGCTGCCATGCAGACCATGCTTTTCAAATTCCTTCAATCGGGCGACACGGACTTCGTAGAATTCATCGAGATTACTACAGGATATGCACAGGAACTTGAGACGTTCGAGGAGCGGCGTTTCAACGTTGCGTGCCTGCTCGAGCACACGTCGATTGAACTGCAGCAAGCTCAGTTCCCTGTTTACGTAGTATTTCGAATCGCTGAGGTCGATCATGGTTCAAGGACCGGCATTGAGGGTACCGCTTGATACTATCACACTGATGTTAAAAGAATTTCACACCACTCACCGATCTGTACATTCGATAACGGGTCTGGCAATGTTGATAGCCTGCTTTTAAGCCGATAAGACCACAGGATCCGAACATGGCAGATGACAATACTTCTCTCTCCCGCCGTTTGCAGGACAAGACCGAAGACGTCGGTAATTTATTGGTTAACCTGTTCCACATGATCGCACTGTTCGTTATCGGTGCAACCATCGTCTGGGCTGCTGTCGGAACCTATTTTGAAATCATGAGTCACGGACGGGCGGATCTGCACGACATCCTGCTGCTGTTTATCTACCTGGAACTCGGTGCAATGGTAGGCATTTATTTCAAGACCCATCGCATGCCAGTACGCTTCCTGATCTATGTTTCGATCACCGCCCTGACCCGCTTCCTGATTATTGACATCAAGGAGATGTCGGGTGAATTCGTGCTGATTATTTCAGCCTGCATCCTTATCCTTTCCCTGACCATACTGGTACTGCAGTTCAGCATGGCGAAATTCAGTGGTACGGAAGAGGATATCTAGGGTGAAACCAGTGTAGTCGCCTTTGCCTTCTCGTTTGATATACGCAATAACAAATAATTCAGGCAACCCTTTGTACAACCTGGATTCCGGCTTTCGCCGGAATGACGACTATGCTGTAGTGCCGGCTCGTGACTAGCGTGAAAACATAGCAAGCGAAGAATCAATCATCCTTGTTTTCCTGCTGCTTCTTCTCTTCGGCATAGCGATGCACGGCCGACACGACCGCGTGATTGAAACTGCCTGTCGGGAATATGCCCTGTTCATCCGCTTCTCCCGCGGGCATGTCTGACATCAACGCCATGGCCTGGTCTATGTCAGTAACGGCATGTACGCTGAACAGATCATTCTTGACCGCCTGTACGAGTTCCTTTTTCAGCATCAGGTCATTGATATTGCCATGC
>JARFQC010000096.1 GCA_029287965.1 Arenicellales bacterium | reverse complement strand
TCGATGAAACCATTGCTGTCGAGCCTGCGATGTCCAGCTGCAGGGACAAGCTGAAGGGAGCCATCCACACTCCCGATGACAGTTCAGGTGATGCACGCTCATTTACCCTGGCACTGCGGGACCATGCCGTAGAAGAGGGCGTTGAATTCAGGCAGAACGTAAGTATCGAGCAGCTGGATGCTACGGATGACCGGATACGCGGCCTGTACGTACGCAATGTTTCAGGTGAGCAGGAACACTTGCAGGCCGATGCCTACGTGATTGCCCTGGGCAGCTACAGCCCGCAGCTGCTTAAACCTGTCGGCATCCATGCGCCGATTTATCCCGTCAAAGGCTATTCTGCAACTGTCGATACGACCGGTTACACGGGGTGTCCGGTCACCAGCCTGACCGACGAGTCGAGGAAACTCGTTTTCTCACGCCTGGGCGATAATTTTCGAATTGCCGGAACGGCTGAACTAACGGGGTACGACACCAGCATCAGCAAGACCAGGTGTGATGCGCTGATTGATAGAGCCAGTGAACTATGGCCTGACGCCGGAGATTACAGCACGGCAGAGTTCTGGGCCGGCCTGCGTCCTGCCACACCGGGGAATGTGCCCTTGATAGGCAAAACACGCTATTCAAACCTGTACCTGAATACCGGTCACGGCACACTTGGCTGGACACTCAGCTGCGGTTCCGCAAGTGTGCTGGCTGAAACTATCAGTGGCCGTGAGCCTGTACTCAACTTCGCTAATTTCTAATCCAGGCACAGTGTCAGCCATTGCTCAATGGCACAATCGTTTAGCTACCAGAACAAGACGTTGCGCGTGCCTGCTGTTCATTGCCCGAATGGACCATGGTTAAAATCATCTAATAGCAACGGAACTGACCCGCTGAAGTATTGTACTAGTGAGTCAGGAATACCAGGCTGAGCGCTGGCCAGTAGGTGATCACCAGAACGGCAAATAACAGTATGAAGAAGAAGGGCAGTGTCGAAAGATACAGTTCCATGACGGGCTTGTTGAAACGGTAGCTGGCTATGAACAGGTTCATGCCCACAGGCGGGGTAAAGTAGCCCAGCTGCATATTGGCCAGGAAAATGATGCCCAGGTGTACCGGGTGAATGTCGTAACCGATAGCGATCGGCAGGATGATCGGTATCACGATGATCAGGGCGGAAAAGATATCCAGCATCATGCCAAGCGCGAGCAGAAAGAGGTTAAGCAGGATCAGGAATGTCCACTTGCTGTCGATATGCGAGCGGATGCTCTCGAACAGCTGCATCGGCACTTCGGTGTCGATGAGGTAGTTGGTGGATGCGAGAGATACACCGAGGATCAGTATGATCGCGCCGACCAGCACCATCGACTCCCTGACAATACGGGGGATGTCGCGCAGCGGAATCTCGCGCTTGATGAAAACCTCCACGAACAGGACATAGACGGCTGTCACCGCTGCCGCCTCGGATACGGCAAAGAAGCCGCCGTAGATGCCGCCAAGGATCAGGATCGGCAGCGGAATTTCCCATGCGGATTCTCTTAGAGAATCGATGACCTTCTTGTGGTCGAACCCGCTTTTCAATTGTCCGCGCGGCTGCTTCCACATGCTCCACATCGACAGCATGGCGACCATGAACAGTCCTGGCAGGATGCCGGCGAGGAACAGGTCATCGATGCTGACCGGGCGCTCCAGGGCCGACTGCTGTGCCACGACACCGTACAGGATCAGCGGCAACGACGGGGCAAACAGCAGCCCGAGGCTGCCGGAGGTTGTAATCAGGCCAAGGTTGAAGCGCTCCGGATATCCGGCCTTCATCAGGGCAGGAAACAGCAGTGCGCCTAGCGCGACGATGGTGACCCCGGATGCACCGGTAAATGCGGTAAACAGGGCGCAGGCGATGAGTGCGACGATAGCCAGTCCACCGGGCATCCAGCCCAGTAATGCATCGGCCATGCGTACCATTCGGGCGGGGGCCTTGCTTTCACCGAGCAAGTAACCGGCGAAGGTGAACAACGGGATGGCCAGCAGTATGGGCATTTCAGCCAGCCGGTATATCTCTACCGTGATGACCTGCAGATCGATGTCTTCGCTATGAAAACCCCAGATGGCACTGGCGCCGATGATCGAGAACAGCGGGGCGCCAAGCAGGGCGAGCAGCAGCAGTACGCCGAGCTGCATCACTGCTCAGTACCCCTGAACAGGTGGACCACTGCGGATATGGATTGAATCATGAAGCGCACTGTCATGATCGCAAAGCCAACGGGAATGATCGATTCCGGAATCCAGGCCGGCACGCTGGCGAAGGCAATGGACTTATACGTCCACTCATCAATGATGAACAGGGTTGAATGCCAGGCGATGATGCCGCATACCAACGCGGCAAAGCCCAGTGTCACAACCTTGCTGATCAGGCACAGTCGCGGAGTCAGGATTCGTGTCAGCACGTCGACGCTGATCTGCTTACCCTGGCGTGTGGCAACCAGGGCGCCCAGCATGCCGACCCACAGCACCATGGTCCTCAGCAGGGGGTCAATCCAGATAAAACCAATATCGAACAGGTTGCGCAGCACTATCTGGCCAAATGCGAGCACCACCATGGTGAGCAGCACAACGACCAGGGCGCCGTCTTCTATGGCATGCAGGGTGCGCAGGCCCCTGGCAAGCAGGGTATTGGACTGTTCGTCTGCCACCAGGGTCAGTTCGATGCTTGCTGTGACTTGAATTCCTTTAGCAGGCTGTCCACTTTGCGGAACGTCTCGTTGCTGTCACGGGTGATGCCTATCTCGGCAATGACCTCGTCTGCCAGTTTGCGCCAGCGAGCTTCTTCAGCTTTTTCCGGCCTGACGTACTCGATGCCAAGGTTTTTAAGTGCGTCATCGGCTTTCGCATTGTCCTTGCGGTTTTTTTCGTTCATCTCGGAAAATACCCGAGCGACGACTTCCTTGATGATGGTCTGATCTGCAGGCTTGATGCGATTGAAACGCTTGTTGTCTACCACCAGGACGCCGACCAGGTAAAGCAGCGGGACCTCGGTAATGTTCTTGATGCGGGTGTGCCACTGGAAGGCCAGTGCACCGGCCGGTGTAGCTCCGATCGTATCGATCAGGCCGGTCTGCAGGCCTGTATAGACATCCGACAGGGGCAGGGTTATCGGATTGACCCCCATTTTACGGAACAGGGCTTCGTTGAGCGGATCGTCTTCAGGAATCCACAGCTTGTGCGACTTCAGGTCGGCAATGCTGCGAACCGGCCCGTTGGACATCAGGTAGGCAAATCCACCTTCGGTAATACCGAGGATAGTGAAGCCCTTGTCCTGCATGCCCTTGACCAGGTCCGGGTCCACCTTTGCGCGTACATAGTCGACCTCGGCATAGCTGTTGAACAGCATGGGCAGGCTGTAGGTGCGCATCTCCGGGTAAATGTCTACCAGGCTATCACCGGTTACCGCGCCACCGTGCAGCTGGCCAAGGCGAATCTTTTTCATGACGCTCTTGTAATTGCCCATCACGCCGCCGGGGTAGTATTTGATTTTCACCCGGCCATCGGTTTTCTCTGCAATTTCCTTGGCGGCACTGCGCATATCCTTCATCCAGGTCGTGCCGTCCGGAGCCTGGGTGGCAATCTTCAATGTGATGGCGTGTGCTGCGGACCCGGTCGTCAACAGCAGAACCAGTGCTAAAGGTGTTAACAATTTAGTAATAGACATGATGATTTCCTAGTATCAGAAAAAGTCTGCCGACTCGGATAGCAGTTTGCGTGCTTCTTCCTGGGCCAGTGTATTGATCAGGGTCAGGCCCGGTTGCGTGGCGTCCGTTGCAATGACTTCATTCAGCAGGCTGTCATGTAGTTCCTGGTCGAATACCACGCGTGCATAGTATTGTGCGTACAGGGTTTTGACCATCAGATTGCGTCCCTGGTTCATTTCGACAGCCTGTTCGAAGTGATCCCGGGCGATATCCGGCTTGCCGCCCATGGAAGGCGGCAGCAACGAGTTCATTACCGCCAGGTATAGCTGTGCACCGCCGTCATCCCAGGTTGGGTCCAACTCCACCACGCGCATCATCACGGCCTTGGCCTTCGGCAGGTTTGCGACCGCATTCCAGTCATCGCTGCGAGCCTGAATCCAGCCTGTCCAGGCGACACCCCATGTATATAGCTCGTCAATGTCGTCGAGATCCAGGGCCGGCATTTTTGCTTCAAATTCAGGAAAGCGCAGGGTGTCGATGTCGCAAAGGTCACTGCGCTTAATGCAGAACGCGTCATGGGCGTATTGCAGGGATTTTTCCGACAGACGCCGGGCACGGTCGGGTTCGTCAACGAATGCGCCTGCATATGCACCATACAGCGTGCTGCCTGCGGTGAGCAGATCAGGGTTTTGCGGCGATCCCTGGATAAAGCTATCTATCATGATCAGGTAGGCAGGGGCGCCCTGGCGTACGGTTTCCAGGTCATCCTGGTTGAGGATGGCATTATTGAGGTTGTCAGCCATGTCCCGGGTTGCCGAGTTGATCATGGAACTGCAGCCGCTGACGAGCAGGGCCAGCAATACAATCAGGGAACGTGTCACGCGAAGGGTCTCAATGAACTGAATAAGGCCGCCAATTATAGCGGCATGCGGTATGCCTATGGAACAACTGAAGAGTCCATCCCGGGGTGTTAAAGGCGTCCTAGAAGGGATGGCCGGCGATGGGCCGTATACCGGAGACCTCGTCGCCGTAGCGGTAAGCCAGTAGGAGGGGCAATGAGATATGCTTGTTTTACTGCAGTCTGATCAGCGCCAGATTTTAAGTTTCTGACCCATATGCAGCAGGTCATTGACGTCGATCTGGTTCCAGCGTGCCAGTTCATTCAGCGATACGTTGTACCGCCTGGACAACGACCATAGGGTATCGCCCTTGCGTACCGAAACGGTAACCGGCTTGCTGGCTGCATTCGCAGCGGTGCCTGTCTTCCGGGTGGTCGTTTTAGATGCTGTACGCTCATACTGCCTGGCCTTGTTGGAGCTTGTCGAGACCGGGATCAGCAGGTTCTGGCCAGGGTGAATCAGGTTCCCATTTATCTTGTTGGACTTTCTCAGCGAAGCAGTTGAAACGTGATGCTTGCGGGCAATGCGATTCAGCGAGTCGCCCTTGCGCACCGTGTAATAATCCCAGCGCATGCGTTGTGACTGCGGAATGCGGGCAATGGCATCGGCGACCACGACAGCTTCATCGACGGGTACCAGCAGGCGATGAGGGCCGGCGGGATCGGTTGCCCAGCGCTTGAACCCGGGATTGAGCATTTTCAATTCCTTGATGGGCACCCCGGATGAATCGGCAACAATGTTCAAGTCAATCTGGCTGCCCAGCCTGATTTCCGAAAAGTAGGGCTGGTTGGGAACTACGGCGACCTGCAGACCGTATTTCTGCGGGTTCTTGATCATGTTGCTGATAGCGATCAGTTTCGGCACGTAACGGCGTGTTTCAAGTCTCAGGCCTGTGAGCGCGGTATAGTTGATGGGCTTGCCCCTGCGGGCATTTTTCTTTATTTCCCTGCCGACGCGTCCTTCGCCGGCATTGTAGGCAGCCAGGGTCAGCGCCCAGTCGCCCTTGAAATCCTTGTTGAGTTTTTCCAGGTAGTTTAATGCTGCATTGGTTGCCGCAATTATATCCTTGCGGCCGTCATACCAGTAATTCTGCTTCAGCCCGTAGTGGCGCCCGGTTGACGGTATGAATTGCCAGATGCCGGCTGCCTTGGAGCGTGACAGCGCATGCGGCTTGTAGGCGCTTTCGATGGCCGGCAGCAGGGCGATTTCCATCGGCATGCCGCGGGCTTCAACCTGGTTGGTAATGTAGTAGAGATAAGGGGACGCGCGCTTGACCATGCGCTCTATGTACTCGGGTCTGCTCGAGTACCACTTTTCGTAATCTGCAATGTAGGGGCTGCGCACATCGGGCAGTCCGTAACCGGCGCGGATTCGGTCCCAGACGTCGTTGGATGGTTGAGCGGCTTTACTCTTGTTGCTCTTGAATCCTGACTGACGGTTGCTGGATATGCCGGGGGTAGTGGGGCTGCTGCGGTGGTCCGCAGTCGTCGCTTTCTGTTGCTGGCTCTTGCTTTCCCGGGTGGTGGCACAGCCGGATGTCAGCACAGATGCCACTAGCAGCAATGCCAGCAGGTGTTTGAAAACATAGTTATTTTGCATTGGCCTGCAGTCTAAGAGTTGACCTGTTTCAGGTCAATATGCAATTGTTCAGAATGGCTGAAATACAGGTAAAGTTCCCGTTCAGTAAGACCGCAAGAGCAGGTGGATGAGAGCTATGCATAAGTACCAGGACAGGCACTTTTCAGAGTGGGCGGCCAGTTCACTGGGACAGTCTCTTCTGGCACTTGAAAAACGCGCCCTGCGTGACAACCTGGCCAATCTGCGCGGTGGCATCGCCGTGCAGATCGGCAGCAGCGGGCCGCAACCCCTGCTCGATGCCTGCCACTATGCACACCGTTTCCTGCTCACTGCACCGGGCCAGCCGGCAGACAGTACAAGTACGGGCATATTGCATGCAGCAACGGACTCGCTGCCGTTCGAGTCGAACTCTGTCGATCTGTGTCTGCTGCCGCATTCGCTCGACTTTTCGGCAATCCCCCACGAACTGCTGCGCGAAGTCGATCGCGTTCTGGTCAGCGGTGGACGCCTGGTCCTGCTCGGTTTCAATCCCTATAGCATGTGGGGACTGCGCAAGATGTTCGCGTTCCGTACAACAGGCGTGCCCTGGAATGGTCGTTTTATTTCCATGCGCCGGCTGCGTGACTGGCTGCAGCTGCTGGACTTCGATATCCACACCGGGACGATGCTATATTACCGCCCGCCATCAGGCAGCCACGCGATGCGCGACCGGCTGGCCTTTCTTGAAAAAGCCGGCAACCGCTGGTGGCCGATGCTGGCTGCCGTGTACCTGCTGGTTGCACAGAAAAACGAAGCCGGCATGACCGTCATTGAAATGAACAGGAGTTTTCGTAAAGTGTCATATCTGAATGCGGCCGAGCCGGTCGCCATGCAGGGGCGCCGCTAGCATGTCCGGCGTCGTTATCTATACCGATGGTGCATGCCGGGGCAATCCCGGCCCAGGTGGATGGGGTGCGATCCTGTCCTACGGCGAAACGGAAAAAGAGCTCTATGGTTCAGCGCCGGATACCACCAACAACCGCATGGAACTGACTGCCGCCATAGCAGCTCTGGATGCGCTTTCGCGAGCCTGCAGCGTGGACCTGTATACCGATTCCCAGTATGTACGCCAGGGGGTGCTCGAATGGATGGCCAACTGGAAAAAACGTGGCTGGAAGACCGCGGCCAAAAAGCCCGTGAAGAACCAGGACTTATGGCAGGCGCTGGATCAGGCCATGGCCCGGCATGACATCAACTGGCACTGGGTTAAGGGCCACGCGGGTGTACCCGGCAATGAACGGGCAGACGAACTGGCCAACCTGGCCATCGATGAAATGACATCCGGGAATGTCGCGTGAGACAGATCGTACTGGATACGGAAACTACCGGCCTCGATCCAACTAAAGGTCACCGCATCATCGAAATAGGCTGCGTGGAGCTGATCAATCGCAAGCGCACCGGCAATGAACTGCACCAGTACTTGCAGCCTGATCGCGAGATCGATCCCGGCGCCATTGAAGTACATGGCATCAGTAACGAGTTCCTCGCCGACAAACCGCGGTTCGAGGACATCGTCAGCGATTTTCTCACCTACATCGAAGGTGCCGAGCTGATTATCCACAA
>JARFQC010000197.1 GCA_029287965.1 Arenicellales bacterium | reverse complement strand
GCGTGGCCACGGGACTGATGAAGCAGACCATCAAGAACAACGGCGTTGCGGGAATTCCAGAACTGCGGGACATCTGTGTTGAATCAGATGTCAACATCATTGCCTGCCAGATGACTGTTGATCTGTTCGGCATGACGAAAGCCGACTTCATAGAGGGGATTTCAGAGTGGGCCGGTGCGGCAACCTATATGGATAATGCCCGGACATCCACGGTCAACCTGTTTATCTAGGGAACCTCTGAACAAGTCCATGGGATGGGGGTTCGGGGGAAGGGTCTTTAAGATGTGGCCCGTAAGCCATTGAACTGACAGCTCTTCCCTAGCGTTCATCCGGATGTACCGTGTAACGGTGCATCCGGCTCGCAGCAGTCACCCACTGGTGAAGCATGTCATAGCCTGGACATGTGGTGGTTTTGTTGCGCCGATCAAACGTCCACCGCCATCGATTCTCCCATCTCAGTTAGCTGCTTCAAGCCAGCGGCGACCTGCAAAATCAAGCTTTAGCCGAATCTCGCCCCCGCTCGGCTCGGCCATGCTGTCGTTGGCCCGGTAACGGGGAAATGTCCGGTAAATCGAGCCATTCTGCATACTGAACTTATCCCGTCCCCGGTAATCGGAAATCAGTTCGAAGTTCGGCTCCGGCAACACTATTCTTTCCAGTCTGACCTGATCCAGCGTGTACACCTGCAGCTCTCCATAACCACCGCTGCCCGCATTGCGAATCCACACAACGGCTTCCGGCTGGCCATCGTCGTCAAGGTCATCAAACCATGTTCCAGCGACCGTGCCGTTACGTGAACCTACTGTTCCGGTGATAAAGGCATCACGATTATTCTGATAGACGAGCAACGAGTAGCTGCCAATGGACATGGGTTCGGACCGGCCTTGCGACACGACGATAAACAGGCTGCCCCACGGGTCGGTGATCCATTCAGTCGCTGGCGGGTCGTCTGCCAGGCCGATCAGCGACGTTAAAAGAAGAAACACGGAAAAAGAGATTCTTCTGTACATTTAAATTACCGGATGGGCCGAGTGTGGAATCATGTTGTCACAGCTTAAATCCTTAGTACAAGGAGGTGCTGGGTCCGGATTTTAAGTGTGTCAGCGACACTGGGTGAATGCTCCAGGCGATGGGTTAATAAGGTCATGTTCCTGATCGGGAGGCATGGTGGCGTGTTGAGGTGTCGCAGAGATTCGCAACCAACGCGTACAGGCATTGTGTGAGTAATGAATATTTAATTGATTATTCACTGTTCAGGGAGTATGTTGCCCAGTTCCTGGACAGGTTCCATTAGTTATTCTGGTGACAATGAGCACGGCAACGCAGAATCCGGACGACATCAAGGCCGAAATCACCGAGGCGGCGCAGCTGCGCTTTCGCGCTTACGGATACGGCAAGACCACGATGGCGGAAATTGCCGCCGACGTAAACATGTCGGCAGCCAACCTTTACCGTTATTTCTCTAACAAGCAGGACATCGCTGCAGTGTGTGCACGCCAGTGCATGGATGACCTGCAGGAACAGTTGAAGTCAGTACTGACTGTTCCGGATGCCAGTGCCGAGCAATGTCTTCACCAGTTCGTGCAGACATCGCTGCACTATCACTATGGCCTCATGCACGAGTCCCCGCGCCTCAACGAACTTGTCGATACCATCAGCCAGCATCATCGCGAGCTGATCTATGAACGCAATATTTCCATGGAGTCCGTCATTGCGGAAATCCTGCAACGGGGGGTCGATGCAGGTGACTTTGCCGTGGACAGCATTGCCGGTACGTCCGCTGCCATACTCAAATCGATCGTGCTGTTTACCAGCCCGTTTTTCATGCACCTGTACTCCCTGGAAGAATTCGAAAAGATGGCGATTGATGTGGTTACCCTGATCATCAATGGCTTAAAAAAAACAAACTGACCCATCTGGTAACGTCATCATGCACAACTTCGAAAAAAGATTCGGTGAGTTGGTAATACAGTATCGCTGGCTGGTTATCCTGGCCAGTTTTCTGCTGGTAGGCCTCATGGCAAGTGGCGCACAACACCTGTCAATGACAACCAACTACCGGGTTTTCTTCAGTGAAGACAATCCGCAGCGAATGGCTTTTGAAGCGTTGGAAAATACCTACACCAAGAACGATAACGTCATGTTCGTGCTGGCTCCTGATGATGGTGTAGTGTTCTCGAAACGCGTCATGGAAGCCGTACACGAACTGACTGAAAAAGCATGGCAGATACCCTATTCATCTCGGGTGGATTCACTTTCCAATTACCAGCATACCGAGGCAGAAGGCGATGACCTGCTGGTAGAAGACCTGGTCGAGGATCCCCAGGCACTTACGGATGAGCGATTAACCTATATCAAGGACATAGCACTCAACGAGCCGCTGCTGATCTATCGATTAATATCGGATAAGGCACATGTGACAGCGATCAACGTCACCGTGCAGCTGCCCGGCATAAACGAGGCCACCGAAACCCCCGAGGTAGTAAAGTTCTCGCGCGAACTGGCCGCCGAAATCCAGGCCAAGTATCCCTTCATCAAGATATACATGACCGGCATGGTCATGATGAACAACAGTTTCTCCGAAGCATCGCAAAACGACATGCAGTCGCTGGTACCGCTCAGCTTCCTCATCATGATGGTCATGCTGCTGATAATGCTGAGAGGCTTCGCCGGCACGATAATAACCATGTTCGTGATCATCATGTCGATCGTTGCCGCCATGGGTGCCGGTGGGCACATTGGCTATCCGATCACGCCGCCCAGTGCGACGGCGCCGACAGTAATACTGACGGTGGCGATTGCCAACTCGGTACACGTGCTGGTGACGTTCTATCACATGATGCGTGAAGGAATGCAGAAAGTGCCCGCCATGATCGAGAGCCTGCGCATCAACCTGCAGCCGGTGTTCCTGGCCAGTGTCACGACAGCGATTGGCTTCCTGAGTATGAACTTCTCTGATGTGCCGCCGTTCAATCACCTCGGAAACTTTGTTGCGATCGGTGTGTTGATGTCCTTTCTCCTGTCTGTGACCTTTCTTCCGGCTGTTATCAGCCTGCTGCCCGTCAGGGTGCGTGTACATCATGAAAAGGGTGATCGCCTGATGATCTGGCTGGGTGATTTTGTGGTTAATAATCGCCGCCGGCTGCTGCCGAGCATGACCCTGCTGGTCGTTGTCCTGATCGCATTCATACCGCGTAATGAATTAAATGACGTGTTCCTGGAATATTTCGATGACAGTATCGCGTTCCGGACTGACACCGACTTTACCGTCAACAATCTGACCGGAATGTACCTGATCGATTTCTCGGTCGAGTCCAGTGAGCCCGGCGGTATCAGTGATCCCGGTTTTCTCAATGAAGTGGAAGAGTTTGCAAACTGGTTCAGGGCCCAGCCGGAAACAATTCATGTCAACGTCATCACTGACATTATGCGTCGCCTGAACCGGAACATGCATGGCGATGATGACGCCTGGTATGAGCTGCCTGATCAGCGCGACCTGGCTGCGCAATACCTGCTGATGTACGAAATGTCGCTGCCCTATGGCCTTGATCTCAACAACCAGATCAATGTGGACAAGTCTGCCACACGCATGGTGGTAACACTGCATACGCTGTCCACCAACGATATGCTCGAACTTGAGCAAAGATCCAATAAATGGCTCGAAGAGAAATCGAACTTCATCAAGTCCGCAGAGGCCAGCGGGCCCACCATGATGTTCGCGCATATCGGCAAGCGTAATATCGTAAGCATGCTTGGCGGCACGACGATGGCGCTGATCCTGATATCGCTGATACTGATTCTTGCACTGCGCTCCTTCAAGCTTGGGCTTACGTCAATGGTGCCGAACCTGATCCCTGCCGCCATGGGATTCGGTATCTGGGGCCTGCTGGTGGGTGAAGTCGGACTGGCGCTCTCGGTGGTCACCAGCATGACGCTGGGTATTGTTGTTGACGATACTGTCCATTACATGAGCAAGTACCGACGTGCCCGTGTCGAAAAAGGCTACGATCCCGAAGCAGCGGTGCGCTACGCATTCATCAACGTCGGTAGGGCATTGATGATCACGACCATCGTGCTGGTGTCTGGCTTCCTGGTGCTGGCCTTGTCAGCCTTCAAGCTCAATTCGGGTATGGGGCTTTTGACTTCGCTCGTTATTGCGATTGCGCTGATTGCCGACTTCCTGCTGCTGCCTCCACTGTTAATGAAACTCGAGGAAAAATCCTATGAAAAAGAACGCGCTGCTGCTGATCCCGCTGTTTAGCCTGTCACTGCAACCTGTCTGGGCCCTGACTCCGGAGGAGAAAGGGTTGGAGATCGCGCAGAAGGCCGATGTACTGGATACCGGCTGGGGCGACCAGAAGCAGGAAATGGAAATGATCCTGCGCAACAAGCAGGGTCAGGAAAGCAAGCGCAATATCCGCGGCCGCTCGCTGGAAATGAAAGGTGATGGTGACAAGGCGCTGTCCATCTTCGACTCACCGGCCGATGTGAAAGGCACTGCATTTCTGAGTTTCACCCACGCGACCAAGCCGGATGACCAGTGGCTGTATCTGCCTGCACTGAAACGGGTCAAGCGCATTGCTTCAAAGAACAAGTCGGGCCCTTTCATGGGCAGCGAGTTTGCTTTTGAGGACATGTCGTCCCAGGAAGTGGAAAAGTACACCTACAAGTGGCTGCGTGACGAAAAGCTGGGGAACAGTGATGTCTACGTGATAGAGCGTTACCCTGTCGACAAGTATTCCGGCTACACGCGCCAGGTTGTCTGGGGCGACATGGTCATGTACCAGCCACTCAAGGTTGAATTCTATGATCGTAAGAACTCATTGCTGAAAACGCTTACGTTAGAAGGTTACCAGCAGTACCTGGGCCAGTACTGGCGGCCTGATCGTATGAAAATGGTCAATCATCAGAATGGCAAGAGTACGGACCTTATTTTCAGTAACTATACCTTCAACAACGGTTTCACCGATCGTGATTTTGACCGCAACAGTCTCAAGCGGGCACGATGAATCAAAGTGGCTGGTATGCGATGGCCTAACATTTTCCACGGGTGCACTAGTCCTGTCAGCATTGCGAGTGTGGCGCGTGGCAAGCAAGGTATAGGCGATGCAGGCCAATAAGGCATACATAGTGAACTTGCGCCTGGTCACGCTGCTCCTTCTGTCGGTTTGTGCATCGCCGGTACAGGCAGGCAGCTGGCGTGGATACATCGCAGCCCAGGAGCGTTTCTTCTTTGATGATCCGGCAGATCCACGCCAGCATGGCAATAACTTCTCGATAGCCGCCCAGCCTGAGTATTATCACGATTGGGCTGATGGAAAGCAGAGCTTAACGTTCACGCCTTTCGTGCGTTACGACCAGGGGGATGACGAACGCACCCATGCAGACATCCGGGAACTGGCCTGGGGATACGTGGCCCGCGACTACGAATGGACAGTCGGCATAAGCAAGGTTTTCTGGGGAGTGACCGAGGCACAGCACCTGGTCGATATCATTAACCAGACAGACCTGGTAGAGGAGCCTGACGGCGAAGAGAAGCTCGGACAGCCCATGATCAACCTGTCCCTGATTCGTGACTGGGGTACGGTGGGGGTGTTTGTCCTGCCGGGATTTCGCGAGAGAACCTTCGCTGGTGTAAATGGCAGACCGCGAATCATTCCCCGGGTTGAGAAGAACCTGACTTCTTACGAGTCTTCCCGCGAGGATGAACATGTGGATGTTGCCGTTCGCTGGTCACATGCGATAGGTGACATGGACATCGGGCTTTCATGGTTTCATGGTACCAGTCGCGACCCGTTACTGTTTCCATCGACCACCGACAGCGGTGAAATCGTCCTGGCCCCGTTCTACCAGATTATCGACCAGGCCGGTCTGGATGTGCAGTTGACCAAGGGCAACTGGCTATGGAAGCTGGAAGCCATCAACAGGGACGGCAACTATGACAAGTTCCGGGCCGCCACGGCCGGCTTCGAATATACGTTCTACGGCATCTTCGAGACTATCGCCGATGTCGGGCTGGTAATGGAATACCTGTATGACTCACGCGGTGTGCTGGCAACGACACCATTTGAGGACGATCTGCTGACCGGCCTGCGTTTTACCTTCAACGATGCCCAGAGTACCGATGCACTGCTGGGGGCGATCAAGGACAAGGACGATGACAGTTACCTCATCACCCTGGAGGCCAACCGACGCCTCGGGGACAATTGGAAGATGTCGCTGCAGGCCAGCAAGTTTATTGTCGATGGTCTGGATCAGTCACTGCAGTCATTCGCCGAGGATGACTATTTACAGCTCGAACTCGCCTATTACTTCTAGCCAGCA
>JARFQC010000171.1 GCA_029287965.1 Arenicellales bacterium | reverse complement strand
CCGGTATCGACAACTACACCGAGTCCGCGTCCGCGTTCGACCATGGTCCCGGCGAAGGCCATGTTGAGGCGGTCACCCGGTAATGCATCCGTGTCCAGCAGGGTCTCGGCATCCTTGGCCGCCGCGTTGGATTCACCGGTCAGCAGCGATTCGTCTATCTCGAGGTCGTGCTCGCTGAGCAGGCGGGTATCTGCGGGTACCCGGTCGCCCGATTCAAGATAGATGATATCTCCGGGTACCAGCTCTCGCGCATCCAGGTCATAGCTGTCGCCATCTCGAAGCGCCCGGCTGTGGGTGGTCACCAGTTCGCGCAATGCGGTCGCGGCGCGCTGGGCAGAGTGCTCCTGGAAGGTACCGATAATGGCATTGATGAGCAGTACGCCCATGATAAAGCCTGCGTCGGAGTATTCACCGATGGCGAACGAAAGCACAGCCGCTGCAAGCAGTACATAGATGAGCGGGCTGGTGAACTGGCGCAGGAACAGGCGACCGAGGGAAGGAGGGCGTACCGTTGGCAGGCTGTTGAGCCCGTATTCCTCACGTCGCTTCGCAACCTCGGCTTTAGAAAGCCCATGCCGTGAGCCATCCAGCCGGTCGAGAACCTCTTCCCCGGATATCGAATGGTAGGCCGTCGTATTGTCAGGACTGTTCGAAGTCACGCCTGTGATTAACGTCTGCTAGAACAATAATCACTATTGCAGATCACGCTTCAATTGTCAGTCTGAAAGCGCAACTGGAAGGTGTTTTTTTGTTTCAGGTCAAGAAGCTGCAGTCATAGTAGGGTAGGATCCAACCCGCAGGCCTGAATCCTACCCGTGGTCCTCCATGCCGGTGGATCGGAATGCAGCGCTATCAGTCGTCCCACTCAAGGTATGTAATTCCGATGTCGTTCGATTGCGGGACGCCTTCCGCGAAAACGGCGATCTCGGTTCGTTCGGAGCCGGTTGTTCCTGCAGGGCCGAATTCGTAGGCATCGCGTGCTTCCCAGGCATACATCTCGCTGGTACTCACATTCGTGCGGCCGACATCATGGCTGCCTGCGGTTGGCGTGCTGAAGGCGCCGGGACCTTCGTCTAGATAAGCATCATCAAGGCTGAGGCTGCCGGCAAAAAGCATAAGCGGGGTAGCCAGCATGATAACGCCCGTGGTTGTTGTGAGGGTCTTTTTCATGGTTCTATCCTCCTGGTAAGGATCTAAGATTGTTCAGATATCCTGGCTGGATCTTGTAGCCAGCGGTTGGGCTGATCCTTTGGCTAGAACTGTAAACGGTGGCAGGGCTTTTGTTATGACGATTTAGTAATCTAACAATTTATCAATGAATTAAGGTAAAAATATAATGTTATTTATAGAATATTGCTGGCAGGAGAAACACATTGCAAATTAAAAATGAACAAACCGAACCGGCAAGTCACCAGTCGAACAGGGCGGAAGCGAAAAGAGGTATTTATATAACGGTAGCTGCGCTGGTTATCCTCATGATGCTGATCATGGCCGGTTTCACCTGGTCGGTATACCGGGAGGCACAACGTCTCAAGGCTGAGGACAATAAGCCTGTCGCGGCTGAATCATCTATTGATCAAACCCGCACGCAATAGCGCCGGCTAGGGTCGTACCCCGGTGCATGTCGCGTAAATCTCAGCCCGTGTCGCGTGGATCGCTGCACTGATCGCAGGCTCGATAGCCGGATCCGGATCAATGCGATCAATGGTTTCAGTCGCCTCGTTGCAGCGGCCCAGCGCAAGCAAGGTATCTGCCAGGTTGTTGCGTGCGGACAGGTGCCCGGGATCCCGCGACAGCAGCTGTTTATACTCCATGACAGCAGCCTCAAGCTGATTGTCTGCCCGTAGTGCATTGGCGAGTCCAAAGCGTGCCAGTCTGTTGACTGGAGAATCCTCCGGCGAGCCGCTTAACACGGCCTGGTAGCCGGTTTCGACGGCCTTCCACTGGCTTGCCTCCTCCATTGCAATGAGTGCATTGAGGTATCGACCCATATCGACGCTGGCTGGAAATTGACCCGGTTGCAGTACGACCAGTGACCAGTAACCCGCTTTTTTCCAGTCGTTTTCAAATCGTCGTCGCGACATTTCGAGGCGAAAGTCCGACCCTGATCTGAGGATGACCGAATCCGTCCCGGGCTGATAGCCGATAACAGTGGCATAGTGCCAGGCTGGAAACATACCGATTCCCTGGTTAAGCAGCACGAGCACCGGCAGGTCCGCATCAAGCTGCCCGAGGATCGCCTGCAGGTTACCGTCCAGTTGGTAGGGTATGCGGCCATGACGACGTACTGCAGCAATGATTTCCAGTTGCAGCGTGCCTTTCCGTCCAGGCAGGTAGACCTCTCGGGACATACGCTCGGGAGAAATTTCCAGTCCAGATGATCCGAGCACTGTGGCCAGCGCGGAGGGACCGCAGTGGTACTGTGTTTGCGGATGAAAGGGTGTAGAGACCAGTTCTACGTGACTGGCGTTGGCAGGCCCAGCGGTGTTGGGCGCCTGGCTGACACAGCCTGAAACGAGCAGGAGCAGGGCAGGTATGACTGCCGCGACCGGGTACCCTGGCATACTGCTGGCGATATTAACGGCGTACCGTTTCGTTATGAATGGAATGCTGACCCGGCCGCATCAGTGCATGATCTTGTGGCTAAATCTTCTTGAAGATATCGGTCACACCGACCAGTTCAAGTATCAGCAGCACCAGGAAGACAATGCCGATGACTTCCAGTGCGCCTGCACCGGCAGGCAGCTGTTCAATCTTTTGTTCCAGTTCCATGCGTTCCTCAGCGGTCAGCGATGCTGCACGAACACTGGCCATCTCCGGATCGACACCCAGCGCAATCAGCTGCTGCCTGACGCTGTCGCGCGACAGGAACGCCTCTACTGTGCCGGTTGAAGAGGCGGTCTGTGACTGCTTGTCCGCACTGCCGGTACCCAGCATGGCGGCTTGTGCTGCGGGCAGCCATAAGGTCATCAGGGTAAAGAGCACGAGCGAGGGAAGGACAATCGCAGTTCTAAAAAATCTGATCATTACAAATCCAAGTGTCTGAAGTTAATCCGGCCATGCAATCTATGCACAGGGGATGGTAAGGAATAATGCGAATCCGGGAAATAAATCCGGATGGACGGATGTCTACAGGGCGCGCATGGTATCCACCCGGCCATAAATGTTCAAGCTCGGATAAAGCGTAGGGATAAGGCATATGGCAAGCTGTTGTATTTGTACAGGAGCTTGGTTATCGTCGTGCGCTATCCTGAAATCACCCGTAAGAAAATGAAAATGAATATAACGCATATCACTGCCGCCGTGCTGCTGCCAGCACTGGTTGGCTGCTCCCAGCATCATTACGGCGCCGCGCTGATGAAGTCAGATCCAGCGGGGGCGGAGGTCGTCGACCTGTCTGACGATTCGCTGATTGGCATCACCCCCGTGAAGGCCTGGTGGGACACCGGTGACGATACCCGCAAGTTCGTCAATATCCGTTTCCAGAAGGACGGCTATCGCGACAAGACCATGTCATTCTGGCTTAACACGCGACATGGCAGTCGTGAAGACGCCGTCGCAAAGCCCCAGCTGGTAGAAACCAAACTTGACCGTGTCGGTTCTTCACCGGCTGAATAACCAGGAATATTTGCATGAAAACACTATTTCGATCCGTTTCACTGGTCAGCGCTGTGCTCATGCTCGCTTTTACCGGCGGGTGTGCGAGCAACAAGAACCTGCCCATGAAGGTACAGTCTGATCCATTGGGCGCCTATGTCGTGTACCAGAAACATTCCGGTGCCGCGGAGGCCGACTGGATTTATCTTGGCAAGACACCGCTCAACATTCAGAGGTCCGTCGGTGACAGAAAGCTCCGCAAGAATGAATCATTGCGACTGCGAGTCATGAAGGACGGCTACAGCGACCAGGTGAGAGACTGGAGCGACGAAGACATTGAGCAGGATATTGACCAGATGGGACATCTGTTCTGGAACCCGAGGCTGGTTCAGGGGGATCAGTAACCCACATCAATGAAAGAAATTAGCGGGATCAATCATATCGGGATCAGGGTGATGGACCTGGACCGGGCGCGTACGTTTTACGAGCAACTGGGATTCGTTTTCCTGGTGGGGCCGGTCGGGCCTGAGCCGGTCGCGATCATGGAGCATCCATCCGGGGTCAATATCAACCTGATCCTCAATGCGAATTCAGGTGTGGATAACAACGTGCTGATGGATATACCCGACAAGCATCCGGGGTACACCCACATGGCACTGGAAGTCAGCGACCTGTCTGCTGTCGAGACGCACCTGAAAAGACTGGGCATAACTATTACGGAAGGCCCGATACATATGCCCGGCGGTGGTGCAATGCTGTTTATTCGCGACCAGGACATGAATGTCATCGAATTCCACATGCCCGGCTCGTCTTCATGAATATCGGCACACCGCTGTCTGCTACGGCAGTAAGGGTTTTATTCTGCGGTGGCGGTGAGCTCGGCAAGGAAGTCGTGATCGAGTTGCAGCGACTCGGTGTGGAAGTGATCGTGGTCGACCGCTATGCCAATGCCCCGGCCATGCAGGTTGCCCACCGCAGCCATGTCATCTCCATGCTGGACGGCAATGCACTGCGCGATGTGATTGAACAGGAAAAGCCGCATTACATCGTTCCCGAAATCGAAGCCATTGCAACAGACACCCTGGTCGAGCTTGAATCGGAAGGGTATAGCGTAATCCCCACTGCCCGGGCAGCACGACTGACTATGAATCG
>JARFQC010000130.1 GCA_029287965.1 Arenicellales bacterium | reverse complement strand
GGTTAAGGTTGGTGGATCGAGAATGGTGAATATAGAGATGTTAAAAAATGATCTTGAAGGAGGAAAGAAAGCTTTCCTGGCGGGAGATTATGACGACTAATAACACTAGTTAGAGCATGGAGAAATCAAACAAGGAGGTTTTTGATGAGTTTAATTGTATTGGTATTGGCAATTTTTGTTGGTTACGTCATAGTATTTATTCTTTCTGATTTTTATCTGTTGCCTAAAATTGATCGGTATCTGGATGCACGAAAAAAAAGACGCAGTAAATAGGCAGCGAATAGATAGTGTCCACAAAAATAGCCAAACTGATTTTGGCTAGTAAGGTTTAGTCATAAAAAAGGGCCTGCTAAAAAGCAAGCCCTTTGTATGTGGTAGCTAGGGGCGGACTTGAACCGCCGACCCCAGCATTATGAATGCTGTGCTCTAACCAGCTGAGCTACGTAGCCAAATTGGGGGAGCGAATTTACAGATTTCGCTGCTTTTTGGCAAGTTTGAGGTGATTTCGAAGCAGCTGCAGGAGCGCGGACTCGCCGCGAAGAGATGTGGCTGTGGTAGAGAAATCGCGGCGTGGCCGCCGCGCCTACAGAAATAATGAGGCCTGTTGATCAGACGTTAAAGCGAAAATGCATGACATCCCCGTCGTGCACAATGTAGTCCTTGCCCTCCAGGCGGAGCTTGCCGTGTTCCTTGGCGCCATGTTCGCCGTTGAATTCGACGAAGTCGTCATAGGCAGTCGTTTCGGCGCGAATGAAGCCGCGCTCGAAGTCCGTGTGGATAACGCCGGCGGCCTGGGGTGCAGTTGAACCTGAGCGGACCGTCCATGCGCGGACTTCCTTCGGGCCTGCGGTGAAATAGGTCATCAGGTGCAGGAGGTGGTAACCGGCACGGATGACACGGTCGAGACCCGGTTCTTCCAGGCCCATATCCTTGAGGAACTCGAGCCGTTCCTCATCGTCCATTTCGACCAGTTCGGCCTCGATGGCGGCACAGACAGGCACGAGCTCGGCATGTTCGGCGTCAGCCCGTTTAGCCACGGCATCGAGCAGGGGATTGTCGGTGAAACCCTGGTCGTCGACGTTCGGGATGTACATAGTCGGCTTGATGGTCATCAGGCAGAGCGGTTTCAGCAAGGCCTTCTCGTCAGCATCGAGCGTCATGGAACGGACCGGTGCACCTTGGTCGAGGTGTGCTGCGACGCGTTCGAACAAGGCGGCTTGCGCCTTCGCTTCCTTGTCGCCGGACTTGGACTGCTTGTGGGCGCGTGCGACAGCCTTGTCGACCGTGTCCATGTCGGCCAGGGCCAGTTCTGTGGCGATAACGTCTATATCTGCGATCGGGTCTATCTTGCCGGCCACGTGGGTGACATTGTCATCCTCGAAGCAGCGTACGACCTGTACAATGGCATCGACTTCACGAATATGGGCGAGGAACTTGTTGCCCAGACCCTCACCCTTGGATGCACCTTCAACCAGACCGGCGATATCAACAAACTCTATCGTAGTAGGTATGACCTTTTCCGGTTTGACTATTTCAGCCAGCTTGTCGAGCCGGGGGTCGGGTACTTCGACGATGCCGACGTTCGGCTCAATCGTGCAGAAGGGGTAGTTTTCAGCCTGTATTTCAGCGCGGGTCAGCGCATTGAACAGGGTGGATTTGCCGACGTTGGGCAGGCCGACGATGCCGCATTTGAATCCCATGGAATGCCTGGATCAGGCCGCGATGCGGCTTGATCCTTCCTCCTGCATGCTGGTATTAGCGAGACTGGCACAGCGCTTTAGACAGCACGTGTTGCCATCGTTCTCCCGGCAAACTCTCATCACATGATGCATATCAATGCTCCCGTTAGTCATGTCCTGTTTAGTCCTTATGCGCGCGTATGCAGGGCGTTCATGGCTGTTTGCAGGTTGCCGCTGACGATGTCCTGTATGTGTTCAATGGCATGATCGATTGCTGCATCGATCAAGCTTGCTTCTGCTTCGGGTGGTCGTTTAAGGACGAAATTAACGACTTCCTTCTGCTGGCCGGGGTGACCGATGCCGAGCCTCAGCCGCAGGTAATCGGGGCCGAGATGCCTGGATGTATCGCGCAGGCCATTATGACCGGCGGCACCGCCGCCCTGCTTGAGCTTGAGCTTGCCGGGTGGCAGATCAAGTTCGTCATGTACCACAAGGACCTGCTCTGCCGGGATGCGGTAGTAGTTCGCACATGCGCTGATGGCTTCGCCACTGTGATTCATGAAGGTCTGCGGGGACAGCAAGCGTATTCGCTTGCCATCGATGGTGATTTCACTGGCCAGGGACTTGAAGCGTCGTTCTTCGTGCCAGCTGCCGGAATACCGGTCCGCAAGCGCCTCCACAAACCAGAAACCCGCGTTGTGCCGGGTATCGGCATAACGCGGGCCCGGGTTGCCGAGTCCGGCGATGAGGGCGATGTGCTTGCCCATGACAAATCAGCCCTGAGCAGTGCGAAGCGCTATTCTTCGCCCGCTTCCTCGCCGGCAGCTTCTTCACCGGCAGCCTCTTCACCGACTTCTTCGATCACTTCGTCCTCGGCCTGGCTGCCGCGTACTGCAGAACAGGTGACAATGGCGAGGTCATCGCCGCCGTGAGCGACAGAAGTCGATTCTACGCCCTTGGGCAGGGTGATTTCGCTGATGTGGACGGAATCGCCGAGATTGAGGCCGGACACGTCTATCTCGATGTATTCCGGCAGGTCATCCGGCAGACAGCTGATGTCGAGTTCGGTCATCAGGTGTGAAATGATGCCGCCTTCCAGCTTGACGCCAGGGGCCTCTTCACCACCGGTGAAGTGGAATGGAATATTCATGTGAATCTTGTCTTTAGCACTGACACGCTGCAGGTCGATGTGCATGATGATGGGCTTGTAGGGATGCATCTGGACGTCACGCAGTATGGCGCGTTCACCTTTGCTATCGACTTCCACGTTGAGAATGGAGCTATGGAAGGATTCTTTTTCCAGGTCATGGAAAAGTGTATTGTGGTCCAGGGTCAGCTTGACCGTATCTTTGCCCGCGCCATACAGGATGGCGGGTATTTTGCCGTCGCGACGCAGGCGGCGGCTCGCACCCGTGCCCTGTTCATCGCGCGTAACGGCTGAAATTGTGTTGCTGTCAGACATGTCGTGTCTCCGATTTAGGTATGAAAGGCCCGCGACCAGGCCGGAAAAAGGGCGGCGATTGTAACAGAAAGGATTTGCCTTGGAAATTGCCGCATCCTGGTCACGACATGACTGCCGCTACGCAAACAATGGCGGCAGGACGAATTTCAGGAAATGAACAGTGAACTGACCGATTCTTCGTTGGAAATACGGTGCATGGTTTCTGCCAGCAGTTCGGCGATGCTCAGCTGGCGGATTTTCGTACACTGTTTGGCCGCTTCAGACAACGGTACGGTATTGGTCACCACGAGTTCGTCGAGTTCGGAGTTGGTGATACGGTCAACGGCCGGGCCGGACAGAATCGGGTGGGTACAGCATGCTGCCACCCGCTGGGCTCCGCGTTGTTTCAGCGCACTGGCGGCCTCGCACAGGGTGTTGGCGGTGTCGACCAGGTCATCGATGATCACGCAGCTGCGGCCTTCGACGTCGCCGATGATATTCATGACCTTGGCGACATTGGCCTTTGGGCGGCGCTTGTCGATGATCGCCAGGTCAGCATCCAGCGGCTTGGCCAGGGCACGTGCGCGCACGACGCCGCCCACGTCCGGCGAAACTATCTGCAGGCTGTCGTCACTGTGACGCCAGACATCCCCCAGTAGTACCGGCAGTGCGTAAATGTTGTCCGTGGGGATGTCGAAAAAGCCGACGATCTGGTCGGCATGGATATCGACGGTGACCACGTGGTCGGCACCAGCCACGCTGATCATGTCTGCGACGAGGCGTGCGCTGATAGGGGTGCGCTGGGAGCGGGGGCGTCGGTCCTGGCGCGAATAGCCGAGGTAGGGGGCAACGGCCGTGATGCGGGCTGCAGCCGAGCGCTTGCACGCATCAATCAGCAGCAGCAGTTCCATGAGGTTGTCGTTGCTAGGCGGACAGATTGACTGCAGGATGAAGACATCCCGGCCGCGAACGTTTTCAAGCAGTTCTACCTGGATTTCACCGTCGCTGAATCGTCCAACAACGGCATTGCCGAGTCGAAGTTCAAGGTTGTCGCAGACTTCCCGGGCCATCTCGGGGTTGGCTGAACCGGTAAAGACAATCATGTCGTCACTGAGCAATGTGTCGCCTCCGATGGATGCGGTCTGCAATAAATGTATGGCTGGGGTGCCAGGACTCGAACCTGGGAATGCCGGAATCAAAATCCGGTGCCTTAGCCACTTGGCTACACCCCATTATGAAGCTTCTCGAAACTATCTAAAAGGGGATTTCGGTTCATCCCCTTCACCGTGAACGGCTGCCATGTTTCCGGCACCTTCGCTGCCAGGTCGCGCGCGGTCAATTCGGAATCTACCGCTATGAAAGCGCCTGCACCGGTTCCGGTCAGCATAGGCCGGCCAAATTGTTCCAGCCAGCTAATACATGCGTCGATTTCGGGATAGACCTGTCGAACGACGGGTTCCAGCGTATTGTAGGCAGCCCCTTCGAGAAAGTCGGATATTCTGATTGGCGCACTATTTCGTGTCAATGCAGGATGTTGAAAAACAGCGGCTGTTGAGACATGTATCGGCGGTACGACCAGCAGGTACCAGGCTTCAGGCGGTGAAACAGGTGTCAGGATTTCACCGACGCCTTCGGCCCAGGCTGCATGGCCATGGATAAACACCGGTACGTCGGCGCCAAGAGACAGGCCGAGTTCGGCAAGCTGCCCGGTGTCCAGCTGCAGGCCCCATATCCGGTTCAGCGCGTAGAGTACGGTGGCAGCATCGGAACTGCCGCCACCCAGGCCGGCGCCCAGGGGTATGCGCTTCGTTACATCAATATCAATCCCGTGCGGGATCTCATGGCCCTGTGCCAGCACGTTGGCGGCGCGCATAACCAGGTCGTTCTCGACCGGAATGTCAGACCAGTCCGTGGCGCGCACTATCCGTTGGTCATCGCGACTTCTGAACGTGATTTCGTCCTGCAGATCGATGAACTGGAAGACGCTCTGCAGCTCGTGGTAACCATCCGCGCGCCGGCCGGTAATCTGCAGGAACAGGTTGAGCTTGGCAGGAGCAGGGCAGGTGTACTTCATCAGCGGGACCGGTTCCACTCTTTCAGGATCAGTTTGCCGCGCAACATGTCATCGTCTCTGTTGCCGGCGGATTGAAAAATGATCGTTCCCGGCAGTTCATAGCCATCGAAGTGGCGGTATTTGCTGAAGCTCACCTGCCAGCCATCCTGCTCCAGGCTGGCCAGGCGGTCTTGTTCATCGAGGCGGTATTCGGCAGTGCTGTCCGGCTCTACAATGCCCAGCACCCACCAGCGCAGGCTGGTCAGCGGGATGTCCCAGCCGGTGACCTGACTGATCAGCGCTTCCGGCGTGGCGCCTTGCCAGGACTGCCCCTGCCTGTCGTGGATCACCGTTCCGGATGCATCCTCGTCCAGTTTTATCAGGCCCTGGCCAGCCGGACCCAGCAACCGCAGTTGCCTGTGCGTGCCGGACTCCTGCCACACCACCGTCACGGCGCCGCTTTCGTTTTTGCTTCGCAGGCCGAGACGGCCTCTCAGCTCCCAGCTGGTCAGGTGGGTGTAATCCTGCTGTCGGTCCACCCAGGATTTCAGCCCGGGTGCCGGGATGGGCTTGCTGACGCAAGCTGTCAGCATGACTGTGGACATCAGCAGGAGACCATATAGGTTGAACAACCGCTTCACGGGATGTGTGCCTTGCCGGCAGGATTGAACTGCAATCGCCGGTTACTGGAGAAACTCGTTGTGAACGGCATTGAGGAGCTTGTTGTCAGGGAAGTCCGTGTTGGCTTTATTCCAGATGGCCTGCGCCTCGGACTTGTTGCCCTGCACCCACAACACCTCGACAAGATGGGCGGCGATCTCCGGGTCGTTGCGCAGTGACAGGGCGCGCTGCAGGTATTTTTCAGCTTCTTTCAGGTCGCCCTGGCGATACTTGACCCAGCCATAGCTGTCCAGGATAAACGGGTCGTCGGGGCGTTTTGCCAGGGCGCCTGAGACGAGTTCCTCTGCTTCCTTGATGCGATCAGTCTGGTCGGCCAGTGTGTAGCCCAGTGCATTCATGGAATGGACATGGTCCGGGTTCAGCTTCAGCACCTTGCGCAGGTCAGTCTCGAGGGCGGGGACATCATTTTGCTGTGCAGCCACCATGGCCCTGGCATAAAGCAGTTCTATGCTGTCGGGCTGATCGCCGATGACCCGGTTGAGGGCGTCCCTGGCTTCATCGAAACGCTCTGCATCGACCAGCATCTCGTTGCGGATCAGCGCCAGTTCGGCCTGTTGTTCAGTCGATACGGGGTGAATGCCTTCCAGCTCCCGGAGTGCGGCATCAATACCGTCCCGCCGGTTTATCACTTCGGCAAGCCTGAGCCTGGCTGAAAAGAGCTGGTCAGTATCGGTGACCGCGCGCAGCCACTGTTCTGCTTCGTCGAGCTTGTTCTCGCTGGTTGCGATCTCACCGAGATAAATGCGCGGCAAATCATTTCTAGGCTCTTGCTTGAGTGCAAGATTCAGGTAGTAGCGTGCTTTTTCACTGTCGTCAGCCTGTAGCCGCAGCAATGCCAGTGCCATGACCGTGCCCTGTGACTCGGGCGAATATTTATGTACCAGCAGATACTGCTGCTCGGCCTGCTTGTAGTCGTCATTTTCAATGTAGTAACGCGCCAGGCTGGAGCGCAGCAGGGTATATTTTTTATGTTTTTTCAGGTAGCTGTTGGCGAAGCTGATGGCCTCGTCAGGCTGATCGCCGGCCAGCAGCAGCTTGAACTTGTAGGTTGCGGCGGCTTCCCAGTCAGGGTCCAGGGACAGCGCTGCATCTGCCGCCGACAGGGCCGGCTCTATCATCCTGAGACTGCCGGCCAGTCTGGACTGGGCGAGCCTGACCGCAGCCGACTCGGGGAATGCGTCAACCAGCTGCTGCATGGCAGCGATCGCTTCGGGCTTGTCGGCGTAACGGACGAGTGTTTCGGTAATATTCTGCAGCAGGAGTTCCGAATGCTCGATCCTCGTCAGTTCAATAGCTGTCCGGTAGTGAGGTAGTGCAAGCTCGAGTTTGTCGGCCACGACGTACAGGTTGCCGAGTGTCTGGTGAACGCTGGCGTCATCTGGCGCATTCTTGACCCACAGCCTGGCCATTTCGATGCCTGTGTCGTAATCGCCCGCCAATACGGCAAGGCGCGTAGCCTGCTCGGCCAGGCGGGGATCCTGCGTGCTGCGTGCTGCCTCCACCAGGCCTGCCATCGCGATGCGGGTGTTGCCGCGCTGGGCAGCGATGTCTGAAACCAGTATCTGGTAGAGCAGATCCGGAGTCAGTTCAACGTCGGGCAGGTTTGGCTGAATCGATTTGACCGTTGGCGAAGCGCTGGAACCCGGGTCTGAATCCGCCTTCCGGGGAGTCTGCGTGGTACAGGATGACAGTGCCAGGATGCTGACCAGCGTGATGACCACAACCTTGAGCGCTTGACAGGGGCTTACAACAAGAGACAATGTTCGGTTTTCCAGTGAATTAATGTAAGTGCATCATGCATCTGTTTAACTTTGGCATCAACCACAGGACTGCCCCGGTAACTATCCGGGAGCAGACCAGTTTTGCGCCACAACAGCTTGAGTCAGCACTAGAAGACTTAACGCATTCAGGCGGTGCCGATGAGGCAGCCATCCTGTCGACCTGTAATCGTACCGAAGTTTACTGTTCGCATGAACAGGAAGATAGCGACATAATCGTTGACTGGTTTTGTGATTTCCACAAGCTCAAGACAGACCATCTGACCCCCTATATATACCGTAATCCCGATAAAGAGGCCGTGCGCCACGCGTTTCGTGTCGCCAGCGGGCTTGATTCCATGGTCCTGGGTGAGCCGCAGATACTGGGGCAGATGAAAGATGCGTTTGCCACGGCCC
This sequence comes from Arenicellales bacterium, assembly GCA_029287965.1. GTDB lineage: Bacteria > Pseudomonadota > Gammaproteobacteria > BMS3Bbin11 > BMS3Bbin11 > JARFQC01. The sequence goes on along the minus strand of JARFQC010000130.1, from coordinate 8,577 downwards.
ACAAGACGGGTGTTACCGGCAAGATGCTCAACCAGCTCTTTCAGCATAGTTTTTCGGTCGCCAAGCAGGTACGTACCGATACGTTGATCGGGGCAAGCGCGGTATCCGTAGCCTATGCTGCGGTCAAGCTGGCCAGGCAGATATTCGCTGACCTGTCACGCCAGACCGTGCTGCTGATCGGTGCCGGGGAAACCATCGACCTGACCGCACAGCACCTGAAGCAGCAGGAAGTCGGCCACATCATCGTCGCCAATCGCACGGTGGAGCGCGCCCAGAAACTGGCCAGCCTGGTGGACGGCGAGGCCATCTCGCTGGCGGAGCTGTCTACCCGCCTGCACGAGGCAGACATCATTATCTCTTCTACCGCCAGCCAGCTTCCCATACTCGGCAAGGGCGCTGTTGAAAAGGCGCTCAAGGAGCGTCGTCACCGTCCGGTATTCATGGTCGACCTGGCCGTGCCGCGTGACATCGAGGCCGAAGTGGGCGAACTGAACGACATTTACCTGTACACGGTAGACGACCTGAAAGACGTGGTAGACGAGGGCATCCAGGCGCGTCGTGAGGCAGCGAAGGAAGCCGAGCAGATCATCGAGCTGCAGGTGGACAGCTTTATGAACTGGCTGATGTCCCTGGATGCCGTGCCGATGATCCGGGCTCTGCGTGAGAACGCCGACAGGCTGCGAGAGCAGGAGTTGAACAAGGCACGCGCCATGCTGGCCAATGGTGCTGACCCGGAAGCCGTTATCGAGGTCTTGGCCAGGACCCTGACCAACAAGCACACCCATACCCCGACTGCTGCCCTCAAGCAGGCCGGTCATGATGCCGACAAGGCCGTCCTCGAAGCCGCAAGACGCCTGTTTGATTTGCAGGACTGAATAACGCTGCGCGGTTAGACCCCGCTGTGCATTTACCCCGGATACGATGAACCCCAGATGAAAGAATCCGTTCGTGAGAAACTCGATCAGCTAAGCATGCGCCTGGAAGAACTGCACGGCCTGTTGTCGGATCCCGATATTGTCGGTGACCAGAATCGCTTCCGCAGCCTGTCCATAGAAGTGGCTGATATCACCCCGGTCGTTGAGCGCTACCAGGCCTGGCAGCAGACCCTGGAAGACCTGCAGACTGCCGAGCTGATGCTCGATGATGAAGATAGTGATATGCGAGACATGGCGCAGGAGGAAGTCAGCCAGCTGCAGCAGTTGCAGAGCAGCCATGAAGATGATCTGCGCATGCTGCTGCTGCCGAAAGACCCGAATGATGAACGCAATGTCATTCTCGAGATTCGTGCGGGGACGGGTGGTGACGAGGCCGCGCTGTTTGCTGGCGACCTGTACCGCATGTACAGCATGTATGCGGAGAAGAAGCGCTGGCAGGTAGAAATCCTGAGCAGCAGCGAGGGTGAGCACGGTGGATACCGGGAAATCATTGCCCGTATCAGCGGCACAAAGGTCTACTCGCGGCTGAAGTTCGAATCGGGTGCCCACCGGGTGCAGCGTGTGCCGCAGACCGAGACCCAGGGACGCATCCATACCTCGGCGTGCACCGTGGCGGTAATGCCGGAAGCGGAAGCAATCGACGAGATCGATATTGATGCGAGTGACCTGCGCATCGACACCTATCGCGCATCCGGTTCAGGCGGTCAGCATGTCAACAAGACCGACTCGGCGATACGTATCACCCACCTGCCTACCGGGTTGGTGGTGGAATGCCAGGATGAGCGTTCACAGCATAAAAACAAGGCGCGGGCCATGAGTGTGCTGCAGACCAGGCTGATGGACCAGGCACAGACCGCGCAGCAGGCAGAGCAGGCCGCTACGCGCAAGAGCCTGGTTGGCAGCGGTGATCGCTCGGAACGCATCCGTACCTATAACTTCCCCCAGGGCCGCATGACCGATCACCGCATCAACCTGACCCTGTACAAGCTGGACGACATCATGGAAGGCAACCTCGATGCGGTTGTCGAACCGCTGATGACAGAACATCAGGCCGAACTGCTGGCCGAGACCGGCGGGGAATAAACCCGCCAGCGGCAACAACGCTTTTATCCTCTACATGACAACCATCCAGGATCTGCTGGCGGATGCACACAGGGTGCTGACTGGCGATGATGCCCGCCAGGAAATGGAATGGCTGATGGACGCCTGCTGTGGCATTGGGCGTGCCCGCCAGGTCGCCCATCCGGATGCAACCGTGCCCGCAGACAAGGTCGATCAGTTCAGGTCGGCCCTGCAGCGCAGACACTCCGGTGAACCGTTGGCCTACATCATTGGCAAGCGTGATTTCTGGGACATGCAGCTCTACGTCACCCCCGATGTATTGATACCCCAGCCGGATACGGAAGTGCTGGTCGAACAGGCCCTGGCCAGGATTCCGGATAATGCCGCATGGCGTATTGCCGACCTGGGTACGGGCAGTGGTGCGATCGCGCTGGCGCTGGCGAAGGAGAGGCCGGCCTGCCAGCTGGTTGCCTCCGATGCCTCTGCTGCTGCGTTGTCGGTTGCAGCGAGAAACGTAAAAGCCTGCCGCGTCAGCAACGTCAGCTTGATCAATACCAGCTGGCTGGCTCCGCTCGGCCCCGGTAGCCTGGATATGATCGTCAGCAATCCCCCTTATGTTGCTGACGATGATCCCTGCCTGCTGGAAGGGGACGTCAGCAGAGAGCCGCGACAGGCACTTGTCGCCGGTCCGGAAGGTCTGGATGAGCTTGAACAGATTATTCGTGATTCAGTGCATGCCCTGAAAGAGGATGGTTGGCTGCTGGTGGAGCATGGCCATGATCAGGCCAGTGCCGTAGCGACGATGCTGGCCAGCTACGGTTACAGGGAGGTATTTACCCTGCAGGACTACGGTGGCAATGACCGGGTATCAGGCGGGAGACGGGACGACGCAGATCATTGCACTGAAACCTTGTAGACCTGCCGCGAACTCTCGCTGTTGTTAAATCCACTTGCAAGGGTTACGGATCCGGCCTCGATGCCGCGCCGGTCACCTGTTGCAAGCGGAATGGCTGAGGTCTCGTTACCTCCACCCTTCATGCTAACCTGGCCCGACAGGGTCACGCCGATAAGAAACACGGGCAGTATTGTGAAGCGCATAATCATTTCTCCAGTGACTGAATAAAGTCCGCCGGCAGCCATCTGATGCTGCCGGCGGCAATTGCCTGTCTTCATTGCAGGCTTGCAGTAGAGTCTATTCCTGTCGCGCTATCGTGCCTGTGAAGTTTTCACACAGCAGGTGCCGACTAGTAACACGGGACGTTCGTTGTTACATGCGTGTCACGTATCCGTAACAGCACTGTCATGATGCCTGCTTAGTATCCCGATCCGGTGATGACAACTAACTGGAGCAGGTAATGGATCATGCTGACATGGCAGATAAAGATATCCTCGAATTTCTCGACCGGGCCATCTCCGCAGCACGCGGGTTGAAGGTTGAGGCCGCCCCTCCCGGGTTAAACAGTATCTACTGCAGCGACTGCGGCATCGAAATTCCGCCGGCACGCCGCGCGGCCGTCGTAGGGTGTAAACGCTGCATAGACTGTGCTGAAATTCTGGAGCTCAAGCATAGAGGCAGTGTCCGGCCGGTTACGCAGAACATTCAATACGCCGACCTGGATGACAGCCTCAGTAGTATCGATATCTGACTGCTGACGCCTTTACTGCAGCGGGCGTCAATCAGCCGTAGATGATCCCGGGCAGCCAGGTTGCCAGCATCGGCCAGTAGGCGAGTAAAACCAGCATGAGCAGCTGGATGGCAATGTATGGCATGACGCCACGATAAATATGGGATGTCGATATCGATGCCGGCGCGACGCCGCGCAAATAGAACAGGGCGAAACCGAACGGCGGGGTCAGAAACGATGTCTGCAGGTTGATGGCAATCATGATGCCCAGCCAGACCGGGTCAATGCCCATGGCAAGCAATATCGGTCCGACGATCGGCACGATCACGAATGTGATTTCAATGAAATCCAGGATAAAGCCGAGCAGGAACATCGTCAGCATCACGGCGACCATGGCGCCCATCGCCCCGCCGGGCAGGTCGCTGAGCAGGTCGGCGATCATTTCGTCTCCGCCGAATCCGCGAAAAACGAGCGAGAACAGGGAGGCGCCGATCAGGATCATGAAGACCATGCTGGTCACTTCCATCGTGGACAGCGTGACTTCCCGCATGCGTTGAACACCGGCCTCTCCACGCATGGCGGCCAGCAGGATCGCTCCCACGGCACCGACCGACGCCGCCTCCGTCGGTGTCGCCAGTCCACTGAGGATGGAGCCGAGTACGGCAAGGATCAACAGCATCGGAATGGCCAGTGCGGTGACAATTTTCAACCAGCTAAACTGCGCACCCTGTTGGGTTTTTTCCGGCGACGGCATGCGGTGTGGCTGCAACCAGGTAGTTACCAGCAGGTATATAACGTAAAGCGCCACCATCACCAGGCCGGGTATCAGCGCGCCCGCGAACAGATCGCCGACCGAGACCGTCTCCGGCGAGAAGATGCCCATGTCCAGCTGTGCCTGCTGATAGGCGGAGGACAACACATCACCCAGCAGCACCAGCACGATGGATGGCGGGATGATCTGCCCCAGGGTGCCGGATGCGCAAATCGTTCCGCAGGCGATGGCCGGGTCGTACTTGTGCTTGAGCATGGTCGGCAAAGACAGCAAGCCCATGGTCACGACCGTTGCGCCAACGATGCCCGTGCTGGCGGCCATCAGCATGCCTACCAGTACCACCGAGATGCCGAGTCCACCGCCCAGGCGACCGAACAGGGCGGACATCGCATCGAGCAGCTGCTCGGCAATCTTTGCCCGCTCCAGCATGACGCCCATAAAGACGAAGAGGGGAACGGCAATCAGCGTTTCATTGGTCATGATGCCGAACAGGCGGCTCGGCAGTGCGCTCAGGAACGCGTCATCGAAACTGCCGGTCATGCTGCCGAACACCGCAAAGGCGAGAGCCGTGCCGCCCAGTGACAGGGCGACCGGGTAGCCGGTCATCAGCACCGCCCCCGTGACCAGGAACATCAGTAACGGTATCCACTCAGCCATCACGTTCCTCCGCCGTGCCGGAACGCAACAAGACGATACTGTGCAGGATAGCGGAGACGCCCTGCAGCAGCATCAGTACGGCCATGGCCGGTATGCAGGTCTTGAGCAGGAACACGCCGGGCAGCCCCCCCGCTTCACGGGAGCCTTCCAGCAGTGACCAGGAGCTGGCGACGTAGTCCAGCGATGACCAGGCAATGAACAGGCAGAACGGGATCAGCAGCAACAGGCTGCCGAGCAGGTTTATCCATGCGCGCGCACGGGGAGACAGTCGCTGGTAGAAGATATCCACCCTGACATGCTTGTCCTTCTGCAGTGCATAGGCGGCACCCAGCATGAACACCAGCGCGTGCATGTAGGTGACCGACTCCTGCATCGATATCCAGCCAATGCTGAAGGCGTAGCGCAGCAGTACGACGAGGAAGGTCACTATCACCATGCCCAGAGTCAGCCAGGCAATGGTGCGGCCAATCAGGGCGTTAAAGCGGTCTATATTGTCGGCAAGGGATTGCAGCATGGACGGTGTCTACTTGCATGACCATGACGCAACATCGACATTGTCGTCGTTCCGGTCCAGGTGCCAGTTTGCGCCGCGCGTCATCTCTGTTTTTGGGTCACCCTTGTTTTTCCAATAGGCTGGAATAACGCTTTCGGGCTTGCAGTCCTTTTCACTGTATACCGAGCAGGACTTGAACTTGATGACGGTAACCTTGTAAACGGCGTACTTGAAGAGTGTATTGTGGCAGCCCGGGTTGTCGCCCTTGCCAAGCAGGTTATGGGCCTTGGTGAAGCCCTGTTTCTTGTCCAGCTTGTACATGCGAATTTCAGGATCCAGCGCCAGTGCCGGCATCGAAGCCAGGCTGCACAGGCCGCACAACACGCTTGCCAGGTAGGGTCTCGATATCTTTTTCATCTGTCTTCGTGCGGCGTGTCGTCAGTGGAAAATGGACTGGTAGGCACAGTACACGGCAACCAGGGTTACAGGAATCAGGATCAGGTAGCCGAGCCCCATGGGCAGCAGGGCCAGTATGGCGAGCAGCGTGTAGATCAGGCCGAACAGCAGCATGGGCAATATATTGCTCAGGCAGGCCGAGAAGCTGGTCTTGATCGCTTCGACCGGTGCCAGGCCGTCCAGGATCACCAGGGCCGGCGCGAAGAGGAAGGCCATCACGACGAGCATGCCTGCGAGCATGGCAAGCATCAGGCCAAAACTCATCCCGGTCGTCATGACGATTGCCGAGGGATCGATGGTGCCGTCCTCGCTTGCCTGCATCATGGCGGGACCGCCAAGCAGTGAGAAAACAACGAACAGCAACAGGAACTCCACCGCCACGTAAAGCAGGCCGAGAATCAGCAGTCTATTCATGCTCGATTTGTCACGGAAGCCCAGGAACAGGCTGCCGGCGGATATGCTGCCGCCAGTATCGAGGGTGCGCGCTGCGGACATATAGCTGCCCATGAACACGGGCATCATTATGGTCAGAGCAATGGAACCGATCAGCGGAATAAAGCTGAGCAGGATGCCAATCGCGGCCAGCAGAATGAACATCAGGAACCAGGTGCCGAAATCGCGGGCGAACAGGTTCCAGCCGCATTTCAGCCAGTTCCAGCCCATTGATGCATTAACGGTTTTAGCCTGCATGGTGTTAATCCAGAAAGAGTATAGCGGGGTGGTAAGTGCAGGTTACCAGCGCTTGATGACCCATGACGGCGGCTTGATGTCGCCGGGGACTTCACTGACCTGTTCTTCCATGGTGCCGTCACCGTCGCGGTCCAGCAGGTAGTAGGGAGGGAAGCCCTTCTTGGTTACCTTGATCATGTAGACGCGGCCGTTGAGGCGGTATTCCTCGATGGTTTCGTCGCCACGCTGGATAATTTTTACGTCGCTTTCCTCGTTGGTAAATCCTTGAGCTTCGTCATCATCCGCTGATGCCCTATCGACCTGGGGAGCGGGTTCGGCTGGCGGCGGCAGCTCGGTTTGTGCATGGGCGGCCTGCAACGGCGCCAGGATGAGCAGCAGGCAGATCAGGGAGGGATGCATAATTGGTCCTTCTGGGTCGGGAGCGACACGCTCTGGTGGCTATTACACCGTTATCGCCACATCGGTGCAAGTCGATCGCATAGCGGGCACGACTAGAGGTTGAGCTGGATTTCCGCTTCTTCCTCGGTGGGCTCGAAACGGCGGTTCTCGTAATAGGAGAAAATCGCATCGACCACCGCATCCGGTTCGTCAATCACCTGCATCAGCTTAAGGTCGGATTTCGAAATGGTGCCACGCTCCACCAGCGTATCCGTGAACCAGTCCAGGATGCCTGACCAGAACGCGGAGTCGACCAGTATGACCGGGATGCGACGGGACTTACGCGTCTGTACCAGGGTAAGTATCTCGGCGAGTTCATCGAGGGTGCCGAAGCCGCCGGGCATCACCACGTAGGCCGTGGCGAATTTCACGAACATCACCTTGCGCGAGAAGAAGTGGCGAAAAGTCAGCTCGACGTCCTGGTAGCGATTCGGTGTCTGTTCATGCGGCAGGGTTATGTTCAGCCCTACGCTCGGAGACTTGCCTGCGAAAGCGCCCTTGTTGGCCGCTTCCATGATGCCCGGGCCGCCGCCGCTGACGACGGAAAACCCTGCATCCGAGAGCTTGCGGGAAATTTCCTCGGCGAGAATGCTGGACGGGTGGTCGGGCGCGAAGCGCGCCGAGCCGAACACGCTCACGGAAGGATGGATCTCGGCCAGGCGCTCATAACCTTCGACGAACTCGGCCATGATCTGGAACACCTTCCATGACTGCCGCGACAGGATGTGAGTAGGCGTGCCCTGCAGCTGTTTTGAGTGTTTTAATTTCGTGTCATCGTTCATGCAGCGGTTTTAGCATGATGCCTCGCTGGCGGCAAAGCCGGCAGCTGAGACGCTTCTTTATTTATGCATCGATTGCTTATAGATTGCGTAGTCTATTCTGACTCCAGCAATCATCAGCAAAGGCACCGCTTCCAATGAGCGACAAACCGGTAATACTTGTAGACGGCTCTTCGTATCTTTATCGCGCATTCCATGCCATGCCCGGGTTGAATAACTCGGAGGGGCAGCCGACCGGCGCCGTATACGGTGTGGTGAACATGCTCAAGAGCCTGCTGAAAGAATATCAGCCGGAGCGGATTGCCGTGGTCTTCGATGCCAAGGGCAAAACCTTTCGCGACGAGATGTATCCCGACTACAAGGCGAACCGTCCGCCCATGCCGGATGAAATGCGCAGCCAGATTCCCTACCTGCATAGTCTTGTCGAGGCGCTGGGGCTGCCGCTGCTGGTAATAGAGGGTGTCGAAGCCGACGACGTCATCGGTACACTGGCCGCCCAGGCTACAGCCAGCGATACAAATGTACTGATTTCGACCGGCGACAAGGACATGGCACAGCTGGTCAATGATCACGTCTCGCTGGTCAACACCATGACCTCGACGTACACGGATACGGCCGGGGTCAACAGCAAATACGGTGTACCGCCCGAGAAGTTTATCGACTTCCTGGC
>JARFQC010000124.1 GCA_029287965.1 Arenicellales bacterium | reverse complement strand
GTCCGGTCTGGGACAACAATATCGTCAGCGGCCTGTTTGACGGATCCGACGGCCTCGATGCGGTTTTGTCGCGACTCGAGGATGCCTTTGTACCCCGGCCCCTGCCAGCACTCCAAAGCGAGGAAGTTGCCGACCAGGACTGGGAACGCAGCTGGCTGGAACGCTACCAGCCGATCCATTATGGCCATAACCTGTGGGTCTGTCCGACCTGGCATGAACAGACCGATGATTCAGCTACGACCGTGTTCCTCGATCCCGGCCTGGCGTTCGGTAGCGGCACCCATGAGACCACCGGCATGTGCCTGGCCTGGCTGGCTGAACACCCGCCGACTGGCTACACCCTCATCGATTACGGCTGCGGCTCGGGCATCCTGGCGATTGCCGCCCTCAAGCTCGGTGCCAGCCATGCAACAGGCATAGACATCGACCCACAGGCATTGCAGGCAAGCCATGCCAATGCGGAGCGAAACGGTGTCGCTGAATCGCTGGATCTGTATCTGCCCGAAGACCAGCCCGAAGCATTGAAAGCTGACCTGATATTTGCAAATATTCTGGCCAACACTCTGGTGGAGCTAAAAGATCACCTGCTTGCGATGCGCAACGAATCAGGGACTCTGATACTGTCCGGCATACTGGCGGATCAGGCAGACAGTATCAGCGCCGCCTACTCGGCAGGCAACCGGGTAACCCGGTATCAGGATGGTGACTGGGTAACGATGAGCATAGAAAAAACGCCGTCATGAACTGCACCTCAGCCGCAACGAAGGGACTACCCGGAGACTGAAATCAGATGTATACCCAATGCCCCAAGTGTCAGTCCGTATTCATGGTCAGCGATACGGACATCACCGCTCACGAAGGCCTGGTGCGTTGCGGCAACTGCTACTCCGTATTCAATGCCAGCGCCAACCTGACTGACGACCCTAACGGTGAAGCCGACGCGGTCACTGACCCGGCAGAGTCCACGGTTTCGGCAACCCCGGTAGAACTGCCTACCGGCGCAGCAACCGTCAGTACCAGCTCAGACTTTACCTTCAATTTTGTTGAAGAACCCGACGATACAGCGCCACAGGAGCCGCCTACCGCGTCTGATGAAGCAGAAAAACAGGCATCACAGGCAGAGGAGCCTGAGCCTGATCAGGACGATGCACTGAATCCGTTCCCTGAACCTGACTTTGCCACGGAGACGATCCAGGAGGAAGCCAGCCCTCCGGTCGAGGATGAAAGCAGCAGCCTGCTGTATTTCGGTCCCGAGGATGCAGATGCGGCCTCACCCGAGCCGGAACCGGCCAACGAACCGGAAATCGATACAACACTGCTGCAGGATGCGGTTTTCAATCCGGTCTCGCTGGCAGCACAAGGCGAGCCCGGCGGCGCGGCGGATGACATAGCAGCAGACCTGGACCAGGTATCAGAACTACAGGCCGAACCGGCCGAAACCGGGCCCGCCTCCGATCTTGATATTGATGACGACGTCACTTTCACTGGCCCGGAGATCAGCAAGGACACGGCAGAGACCGGCGACGATTTCGCCATGCCTGACTTTTCACCGCTTGAAGGCCTGGAACCGGGCCAGCCGGTAGACCTCACGGCCGCCACAACCGAAACAGCAGACCAGGAGGAGGGCACGGCTGATGAAGGACTTCAACATGTAGAAACCCACCTCGATGACGAGGCACTCTGGCCGGGGGCGGAATTCGCCGAAGAACCGGTAGTCGATGAGGATGATACGCTTCCGGATCCCCAGTCTGATCAGCGTTTCCTCGCCGACGATACCCACGAGGCCCTGAAGGCGTTTGACGATGCAATGGCCAACATGGGCCTGGCAAATCCCGGGGAGGAGCCGGAAACCGACGATGCGGCCGGTAGCATTCCCGACACAGAGAAGCCCACGGAAAATCCCTTCGCCGATTTGTCTGTCGATGAAGACCTGCTGGCCCTGGATGAACCGCGCGACGAGCCAGTCGATTCTGCAGCCATGCCCGCATCCGGCACAGGAGAAGCTGCGGCGCCCGTTGATGCCGAAGAAGCCGATGGGGCAGATGAAGAAAACGTTGCCGATGGCAGCGCTGAAGATGACCGTGAAATTGAAGACGATGAGCCGGACTCCGTCTTCATCACCTCCGAGGAAGACCGGGCGGACGAGGCATACCCGTCCATCAACGTCGAGAACGATGATGCCTTTCACTCCGGCGGCAACAATGACCTCCCTCTGCCTGACGAACTCGATGACTTTGAAAGCGTCGACCATTCCGACATCGAAAAACTGCTGCAGCAGGCTGCGGACGGTCAGGAAGAGATCGATGCCAAGCTAGCCGAGGCTGCGCCCGACGAACCGGACATCGGCACACCTGATATTGACGACGACCTGGATGATGAACCACAGCTAAATCCTGCGGCGCAGGCACCGGAGCCGGAGGACCGTTCCGGCCTGATGCAGAGAATGGGAGCAGGCATAGCCTTCGTTGCTGACAAGCTGCGCATCGGCCGGCGCTCGTACCATGGCCTGGACACCTACGAGACCCAGGAACACCAGGAAACCCTGCTGGTCCGGCAACTGGAGCACGACAGCCATGGCAGCCCGTTTGACTTTATTTCACCCGGCGCCAGGCGAATTCTCCTGCTTGTCACCAATCTTTTCCTGATCATTGCACTGTTGTTCCAGGTGGGTAAGTACTTCATGGACGACCTGGTCCAGGTGAGCGCCCTGCGGCCTGTGCTGGAGACCGCCTGCCAGCTGGCAGGCTGCGTTGTACCCGAGGCATCCAACCCGGCCGCAGTTGAACAGCTGTCGAGCAAGATGACGGTGCTTGATGGCCAGCAGGATGGCCTGCGCATCGCCGTTACACTGATCAACCGGGACGACTCGGAGCAGCCGTTCCCGGATATGGAGCTGAGCCTTACCGACCGTGCCGGCAAAATCATTAGCCGCAATATCGTGCGCGCCGAGTCCTACCTCGGCAGCGCAGCCGGCAGCAGAACCATGCAGCCGGGCCAGGCCGAGGACATCAACATTCTGCTGCGCACACCGGCGGTACGTGTAGACGGGTTCGAACTCCGGCCAGTCAAGCTGCACTGGCTGGATAAACGCTGACACCGGCAGGAAGGTCGTTCGACGGGAATATTTTTACTCCGATTTCAATTGGAGTTATGATCTGTCGCCTTTCCTGACAGCACCCTGATCCGCTATGCATATCGGCCCGCATCAACTCTCCAATCGCCTGATCCTGGCGCCCATGGCGGGTGTTACCGACCGGCCATTCCGGCAACTGTGCAGAAAACTGGGTGCCGGCCTGGCGGTATCAGAAATGATCAGCGCCAATGCCATGGTGCGAGGCAACCGGAAAACGCAGCTGCGTCTCAATCACGACGGTGAAACCGGTCCCGTTTCCGTGCAGATCGTTGGCGCCGAGCCGGACGTGCTGGCCCAGGCGGCCAGGGAAAATGTCGACATCGGCGCCGATATCATTGATATCAACATGGGCTGTCCGGCCAAGAAGGTCTGCAACAAGCAGGCCGGTTCAGCGCTGCTGGGCAATGAACAACTGGTTGGCGAGATTCTTGATGCCGTGGTTGCCGCCGTCGATGTCCCCGTCACGTTGAAGATCCGCACCGGCTCCAGCCCGGAACAGCGCAACGCCTGCAGCATCGCCCGCATCGCCGAGCAGGCGGGCATCCAGGCCCTGGCAATTCATGGCCGCACCCGTGCATGCGCCTTTCGCGGTGAGGCCGAGTACGAAACCATCACCGCGGTAAAAGACTGTGTACGCATACCGGTCATCGCCAATGGCGATATCAGCACGCCGCAGAAGGCCGCAGCAGTACTTGAACAGACCGGTGCAGATGCCCTGATGATCGGTCGCCCGGCACGCGGTAATCCGTGGATCTTCAGGGAAATAGACCATTACCTGAACACCGGCCGCACGCTTGCCGCCCCGGATGTAAATGAAATACGCCGTACCCTGGTTGCCCATCTCCAGGAGCTTTATTCCTTCTACGGCGAATACACGGGGGTACGCGTTGCGCGTAAGCATATCGCCTGGTACTCGAAAGGCTTCATCAGCAGCAACGCATTTCGCCGCCGAGTCATGCAGCTTGAAACCTCTGACGCGCAACTGCGCGCCATTGACGAATACCTTACCGGACAGTTGCCGAGAGATATCGCGGCATGAATAAAAATATCAGGCCGCCGTTTTCCATCTGCGTCAAGCGCTCACTCGAGCAGTACATGAAAGACCTTAACGGCACAGCGCCCAGCGACCTGTACAGCATCGTGCTTGCCCAGGTTGAAAAACCAATGCTGGAAATCGTCATGCAGCGTGCCGACAACAACCAGAGCAGGGCCGCCGAGATGCTCGGCATCAATCGCAATACCCTAAGAAAAAAACTACGCGATCACGGCCTGTTCTAGGCCGCATCCCGTATCACGACCAACCACAAACCATGTCAGAGTACAGCCATGCCAGATGAGAACCGTATCGCCATCCGCCGCGCCTTAATCAGCGTTTCAGACAAAACAGGCATTGTCGATTTTGCCCGGGCCCTATCTGACCAGGGTGTCGTCATACTATCCACCGGGGGCACCGCCAGGCTGCTGAGTGACAGCGGTATACAGGTCGTCGAGGTGTCTTCCTATACCGGCTTCCCGGAGATGATGGACGGCCGGGTCAAAACCCTGCACCCGAAAATACACGGCGGCCTGCTCGGACGGCGCGGCGTCGATGACCTGGTCATGGATGAACATGGCATTCATGCCATTGACCTGTTGGTCGTCAATCTCTATCCCTTCGAAGAGACCATTGCGAAGCCGGACACCGACCTTGAGACCGCTATCGAAAACATCGACATTGGTGGTCCAGCCATGCTGCGTGCCGCGGCCAAGAATTATGCCTCGGTGACCGTGCTGACGAGCAGCAATGACTATGCCGATGTACTCGCAGAGATGGAAGAGCACGGCGGCATCAGCGCGGCGACCCGCTACGACATGGCGGTACGCACTTTTGAGCATACCGCCCGCTACGACGGGGCAATCGCCAATCACCTTGGCCGCACCGCGGCAGATGGCAGCCAGGAAGACTTCCCGCGCACATTCAGCCTGCAGGTTCGCAAGGCACAGGGAATGCGCTACGGTGAAAACCCGCACCAGCAGGCCGCATTCTACGTTGAGCAGAGCGCAGGTGAAGCCAGCGTATCCACCGCACGCCAGCTGCAGGGCAAGGAGCTGTCCTACAACAACATGGCCGATACCGATGCAGCGCTGGAGTGCGTCAAGAGCTTCGGCGATGCGCCGGCCTGCGTTATCGTGAAGCATGCCAACCCCTGCGGTGTGGCAGAGGCGGACAGCCTGATCGCGGCCTACGACAGGGCCTACAGCACCGACCCGACTTCGGCATTTGGCGGCATCATTGCGTTCAACCAGACACTAGACGGCCACACGGCGAAAGCCATCATCGACCGGCAGTTCGTCGAAGTCGTCATTGCCCCGGAAATTGATGACGAGGCACTGGAGATGCTGTCCGCCAAAAAGAATGTGCGTGTTCTGGCCTGTGGCCACTGGAATGCAGAGGCCACACCCGGCCTCGATTTCAAGCGCGTCAACGGCGGCCTGCTGGTTCAGGACCGCGACCTCGGCATGGTTGGCCTGGACGACCTCAAAGTGGTCACGAAACGCCAGCCCGATGCTGATGAAATGCGTGACCTGCTGTTTACCTGGAAAGTGGCCAAATTCGTCAAGTCCAATGCCATTGTCTATGGCCGTGAACGCATGACGATCGGTGATGGCGCCGGCCAGATGAGCCGCATATATTCCGCCCGCATTGCCGCCATCAAGGCCGCAGACGCAGGCCTGGACGTCTCCGGGTCAGTCATGGCATCCGATGCTTTCTTCCCTTTCCGTGATGGCCTGGATGCTGCTGCTGAGGTGGGCGTACGCGCAGTCATACAACCGGGCGGCTCAATGCGCGATGACGAAGTGATAGCCGCTGCCGATGAGCACGATATTGCCATGGTGCTGACCGGCATGCGCCATTTCCGCCACTAGGCGGACAACGTCAGCCATGGGTCGCAAGCCTCGCCGCAAGCGAAAAAAACCCGCGCGAAAAGCCACTTTAAGGCAACGCCTGCTGCAGGTTCTACGCTGGGCGGCTGTGCTGCTGGCCGCACTGCTGCTGGCCGACGCCTACTGGCTGTACCGCAACTGGCCTGACTGGGAGGCCCTCGCAAACGGGCCGGTACCCGAGTCACGCCTGATCCGTGACTATCGAAAATCCGCCAACATCGATGCAAAGCTACCGGCAGTGCGCTGGCAACCGGTGGCGCTGAATGAAATCCCCTATGCCGTGCAGCGTGCGGTCATCATTGCCGAGGATGGCCGCTTCTACCAGCACGGCGGATTCGACGTCGCCGCCATACGCAACGCCTGGCAGTACAACCTGTCGCACCTGAAGGTTCGCTATGGCGCCAGCACTATTTCACAGCAAACGGTGAAAAACCTGTTCCTCAGCAATGACAGGACACTGCTGCGCAAATGGCACGAGGCCATTCTGACCTGGCAGATGGAACAACGGCTGGACAAAAAACGTATTCTGGAAATCTACCTCAATATAGCGCAGTTCGGCCCGGGCATCTTTGGTGTACAGGCCGCCAGCTACTACTACTGGGGCAGGCCGGTCTGGCGGGTCAACCTGCGCCAGGCCGCGGAACTCGCCGCCTGCCTGCCATCACCGTCCCACAACAACCCGGCCCGCTATACCCAGGCCTTCGCCAGCCGGGCGAACTCTGTCTATCAGCGCCTCAACGAGGTGCTCGAACGTGAAAGCAGGAGTGATTGACATACAGCGGCGCAACAGGCGCGCTTATCCGGTCTGACGCCACGCTACACAGTCGGGGTGCCGTCACTCTGCCGTAAACACGGCAGACGGGGTATAATCGCCGCTTTTGATCTGGCAGGCATTCTTTCGTGACATTTCAGGACCTTATATTAACCCTGCAACACTACTGGGCGAAGCAGGGCTGCGCCCTGATGCAGCCTTACGATATGGAGGTCGGAGCAGGCACCTTCCATCCCGCGACCTTCCTCGGCGCTATCGGCCCCGAGCCTAACCGGGCTGCCTATGTCCAGCCGTCACGTCGTCCGACTGACGGACGTTACGGTGAGAACCCTAACCGGCTGCAGCACTATTACCAGTTCCAGGTCGTATTGAAGCCCTCTCCAGTAGACATACAGGACCTGTACCTGGCATCCATGCGCGAGCTGGGCATCGATCCGCTGGAACACGATATCCGCTTTGTCGAAGACAACTGGGAATCCCCGACACTGGGCGCCTGGGGCCTGGGCTGGGAAGTCTGGCTGAATGGCATGGAAGTCACCCAGTTCACCTACTTCCAGCAGGTCGGCGGGCTCGACTGCCGACCTGTTACCGGCGAAATCACCTACGGCCTGGAACGCATAGCGATGTACCTGCAGGGCGTCGACAATATCTATGACCTGGTGTGGACTGAGGGCGTCAGCTACGGGGACATCTACCATGAAAACGAGGTCGAATTCTCCGGCTTCAACTTCGAACATGCCGATACCGCCATGCTGTTCAAACACTTCGACGACTACGAAAAACAAAGCCAGGCCCTGATGGCGGCACGATTACCGCTGCCGGCCTACGACTACGTGCTGAAGGCCTCGCACACCTTCAACCTGCTCGACGCCAGGAACGCCATCAGCGTGACGGAACGGGCACGCTTTATCGGCCGCATCCGCAACCTCGCACGTGAAGTCGCGCAGGCCTACTACGATTCACGCGAAGCACTCGGCTTTCCTCGCCAGCAGCACAATGAAGGGGAGGCCTCGTCATGACAGACTATCAGCCGCTGCTGCTGGAATTAGGCACCGAGGAACTGCCGCCCAAGTCACTGCATGCCTTAAGCGAAGCACTGGGTACGCACCTGGTCAAGGGTCTCAGTGAAGCAGGCCTGTCCAGTAAAGACTGCGTTCCGCAACTCTATGCCACACCCCGGCGCCTGGCCGTCCTGGTGCCTGACGTGGCGGTCAGCCAGGCCGACCGTATCGTCGAACGCCGCGGCCCGGCCGTGGCGGCAGCATTCGATGCGGACGGCAATGCCACACAGGCCGCACTGGGTTTTGCACGCTCCAACAAGGTAGACGTCGAGGCGCTGGAACGCATCTCGACCGACAAGGGCGAATGGCTGGCTTTCCGCAGCGAACAGAAAGGACAGCCGGCCGCAGAGCTGATCCCCGCTATCGTCAGTGACGCCCTGCGCAAACTGCCCATCCCCAAGCGTATGCGCTGGGCGGATCTCGACGCGGAATTCGTCAGGCCGGTGCACTGGCTTATCATCCTGCACGGCAATGAAGTGATTCCGTCCCGGCTGCTCAGTGTCGATGCCTCAAACACGACACACGGTCATCGTTTCCACCACCC
Source organism: Arenicellales bacterium (assembly GCA_029287965.1). Taxonomy (GTDB): domain Bacteria; phylum Pseudomonadota; class Gammaproteobacteria; order BMS3Bbin11; family BMS3Bbin11; genus JARFQC01. The sequence continues at coordinate 6,682 of JARFQC010000124.1, read as the reverse complement.
TGGCAGCTTGCAGATCGACAAGCCGGCAGATTATGTCTTTACCCTGGAGCATGCCGGCCATGTGATCGCGGACTACGAACTGCGCCGGGAACGCGTCTGGGAACAGGTCACTGCACTCGGTGCCGAGCAGGGCGGCAAGGCGGTGATCGACAATGATCTGTTGAACGAAGTCACGGCACTGGTCGAATGGCCCGTTGCCCTGCAGGGCAGGTTTGACCCGGACTACCTGGAAGTCCCTCCCGAGGCCCTGATCAGTGCCATGCAGGGGCATCAGAAGTATTTCCCGGTGGTCGACAACGGTGGCAGCATGCTGCCGCGCTTCATCTTCGTCTCCAACATCGAGAGCAGCAATCCCGACAACGTGATCAGCGGCAACGAGCGCGTACTCAATGCCCGGTTCTCGGACGCACGCTTCTACTGGGACAGTGATCGCAAGACTCCGCTGGACCAGCATATCGAACAACTGAAGACCGTCGTCTTCCATAACAAGCTGGGCAGCGTGTATGAACGCATGCAGCGTGTACGCGCCCTGTGCCTATACATTGCCAAACACACCGGGGCGGACACGACCATGGCGGAGCGCGCCGCCAGCCTGGCCAAGGCGGACCTGCTGACAGGCATGGTTTACGAATTCCCCGACCTGCAGGGCATCATGGGACGCTACTATGCACTGCACCAGAACGAGGAACCGGATGTCGCCGAGGCCATACGCGAACAGTACCTGCCGCGCCATGCCGGCGATGCCCTGCCGGCCACCAAAATAGGCCAGGCGCTGTCTATCGCCGACAAGATCGATACATTGGTCGGCATCTTCAGCATCGGTGAAATCCCGACCGGCGACAAGGACCCGTTTGCCCTGCGCCGGGCATCACTGGGTGTGCTGCGTATCATGATCGAGGACTTCGTCGACCTGGATCTGCGCAAGCTGCTGGGTCAGGCAACCAGCCTGTATGACCTCGACGAAGACCGCAGCGATGAAATTGCCCGGCAGGTTTTTGACTACATGCTCGATCGCCTCAACGCCTACTACGCGGAACGCGGTTACAGCAGCCAACAGTTCAACAGCGTGCTGCAACGCAAACCGACGCGCCCGGTGGACTTCGATGCACGCCTTGCTGCGGTGGCCGCATTCGCCGAACTGCCGGAGGCCGAGGCACTGGCAGCCGCCAACAAGCGCATCAGCAACATCCTGCGAAAATCCGGCGAAGCGGTCAGCGCCCCCGTCGATACCGGGCTGTTGACGCTTGATGCCGAGCAGGCCCTGCATGCGCGCATCGAATCGCTGAGTGCCGAAGTCGAGCCCATGTTCCTGCGTGGCGATTATACGAATGCATTGACGCGTCTCGCCGCGCTGCGCCCGGAAGTTGACAGGTTCTTCGATGACGTTATGGTGATGGACGAAGATATCCGGCTGCGCAACAACCGCCTGGCACTGCTCGATCGTCTGTCCACGCTGTTTCTGCGTGCGGCCGACCTCTCACAGCTGCAATAGCAGGAAATACACGATGCAGAACAAGCACTCGACAAGCTACCCGGAAATGCTCGCCGCCGTGCAGGCGTTTCACGACAAGCACGACTTTAGCGGCACCGGCGGTGAAGACATGACCTACCGGATTGCATTGATGGCCGAAGAACTCGGCGAGATGTCTGCCTGCGTGACCAAGGGCAAACCCATGACCGAGATGGCAGAGGAAACGGCCGACCTGCTGATCCTCGTGATGGGCACGGCGATTGCCGGCAACTTCGACCTGCACGAGGCATTCTGGACAAAAATGGACAAGCTTATGCAGCGCCAGAGCCGCATGATCAACGGCAAGATTCGCGTGTCTGAATTCCGCGGCCAGGACTGACACCCTGCAAGTCCGACAAGCATGAAAACCATCATTCTCGACCGCGACGGCGTCATCAACGAAGACTCTGACGAATTCATCAAATCCGTCGAGGAATGGCGGCCTATAAGCGGCTCCCTCGAGGCCATCGCACGCCTGTGCCGCAATGACTATCGCATCGTCGTCGCGACCAATCAGTCCGGCGTCGCCCGCGGCCTGTTGAGCATCGACACGCTCAATGCGATCCACCGGCACATGCTGAAACAGGTTCGCAACAAGGGCGGCATGATCGAAGCGGTATTTTTCTGCCCGCACGGTCCGGATGACGATTGCCAGTGCCGCAAGCCGCGCACCGGCATGTTCAAGGACATCGCCAAGCGCATGAAAATCGAAACCAGCGGAGTGCCGGTAGTCGGCGACTCCATGCGCGACCTGCAGGCAGCCTGGGACAGCGGCGCCATTCCCATCCTGGTCAAGACCGGCAAAGGCAGGAAAACAGCGCGCGACCTGAAGAAAAAAGACAGCCCGGTGCCGGAATCCGCCGTCAAGCAGTTTGCCAACCTCGAGTCGTTCGCCGAGGCATTGCTTGCCGGCGAAATGGACACCATCCTGCAGGAGCGCCTCGACGCATGAACAAACCCGCCCGCAAGGCCGGTCCATTGCTGTATCTGCGCTCGGCGATCTACTACTTGCTCATGGTGCTCAGTCTGATGGTGCTGTTTATCGCCATGATCATCGCCTCGCCCTTCGATTACCGCTGGCGCGCTGCCCTCGGCAGGGTATGGGCCAGGTTTCAGATGTGGTGCCTCAAAGTGATCTGCGGTCTCCGCTACCGGGTACGCGGCGCAGAGCACACCCCTGACCGTCCCTACGTGGCCATGGTCAAACACCAGTCCGCGTGGGAAACCCTCGTATCGCACCTGCTGTTCCGCAATGCGGCCTGGGTATTCAAGCGCCAGCTGTTGTGGCTGCCGCTGCTGGGTTGGGGCCTCGCCCTGACGCGCCCTATCGCCGTCGACCGCTCCAGCCCCAAGCAGGCCCTCGACCAGGTCATCAGGCAGGGTAAGGACCTGCTTGCCGATGGGCGCACCATCGTCATCTACCCCGAAGGCACACGTGTAGCACCGGGCAAGCGCGGTAAATATATGCCGGGCGGCAGCCTGCTGGCCGTCAAGGCCGGTGTTCCGGTACTGCCGGTTGCCCACAATGCCGGCCTGTTCTGGCCGCGCAGCAGTTTCGTTAAATTCCCGGGCCAGATCGAGGTCGTGATAGGGCCGGTCATAGAATCAGAAGGCAAGACCGCGCGTGAACTGACCCGGGCAGTAGAAGACTGGATCGAATCCACAATGGACGAGTTGCCCGAACAGTGACCAGGCCAGGGGACAGGACATGACCGCAAGTAATGACGCACCATCCGGTAACCTATGCCTGATCGGCATGCCCGGGGCCGGCAAATCGACTGTTGGCGCAATGCTGGCCAAGCGCATGGGCAAGGCATTCGTCGACACCGACGACCTGATCCGCACCACCACCGGCTGCAGCCTGCAGTACATCGTCGACAACGATGGCTACCAGGCACTGAGAAAAATCGAACAGGATGTCATTACCGGTCTGCAGGCAAGCAACCAGGTCATTGCTACCGGCGGCAGCGCGGTCTACTCGGATGCCGCCATGTCGCATCTGGCTAGCCTGGCGACCATTGTCTACCTGGTCGTCCCCTACGAAGTCATTGAACAGCGCATCCACGACCTGGATAAACGCGGCCTGGCCAGGCGGGCAGACCAGAGCCTTGCCAACCTGTATGACGAACGGGCACCGCTGTACGCAAAGCATGCCCGCATTCATGTCGACGCCAACGACGACCCCGCCACGGTAACCGAGCGCATAATCGACTCACTCAGTCGCTGATTCAGTCTCGCAGAACACCTGCGCCAGGCCAATAAAATCTTCCAGTGATAGCGTCTCCGCGCGGCAGGACGGGTCTATTCCTGCCGTGCTTATCTGCTCGCTGTCCAGGCATGACTTCAGATTATTTCGCAGTGTTTTTCGTCGCTGTGCGAAGCTTGCCTTGACCAGCCTGGCAAAGCAGGGCGCTTCACAAACCGGATCGAGCGCCTTGTCCCTGGGCGTCAATGCCACGACTGCCGATTCGACTTTCGGAGCAGGCGTGAACGCACCCGGGCCGACATCAAGGACCTTGCTGATCTCACAGCGCGACTGCAGCATCACCGACAAACGGCCATAGACCTTGCTGCCGGGGCCGGCAAGCATGCGTTGCACGACCTCCTTCTGCAGCATGAACATCATGTCGCTGACCACGTCGGCCTGGTCAAGCAAATGGAACAGCAGTGGTGTAGAGATGTTGTAAGGCAAGTTGCCTATAACACGCAGCCTGGCGCCGTTATCAACCAGTTCTCTGAAGTCGAACTTGAGCGCATCTTGCGCATGTATGGTAAGACGCCGGTGATATTGCTGGTCCAGCCGTTCGACGAGGTCGCGGTCCAGTTCGACGACGTGCAGGTGATCGAGACGCTCGAGCAGCGGTCCGGTCAGTGCGCCCAGTCCGGGACCAATTTCGACCACCGTCTGCGCAGGCTGGGGATTGAACTGGCGGATGATGTTTTCGATCACCCGCCGGTCGTGGAGAAAATTCTGGCCGAAGCGCTTGCGCGCGCGGTGCCCGTTCACGCCGGCATGCCGGTCGCAATGGCCATCGCTATTGCGGCATCCATGGCGGCTTCAAGACTGCCGGGGTCAGCACGGCCATGTCCTGCCAGCGCCAGCGCGGTGCCGTGATCGACGGATGTGCGGATAAACGGCAGCCCCAGGGTGATATTCACCGCCCTGCCGAAACCGGCGTGCTTGAGCACAGGCAGGCCCTGGTCGTGGTACATGGCCAGCACGGCATCTGCTTCATCCAGGTAGCGCGGTACGAATGCCGTATCGGCCGGCAGGGCGCCGGTCAGGTGCATACCGCGATCACGTAGCGACTCGAGCACCGGGTCGATTACCTCGATCTCCTCTGTCCCCAGGTGACCACCCTCGCCGGCGTGCGGGTTCAGGCCACAAACCAGAATGTGCGGTTGCGCAATACCAAAGCGGGATTGCAGCTCATTGTGCAAAATACCCAGCACCTCTTCCAGCAGAGGCCGGGTGATGGCATCGCTCACATCCCGCAGGGGCAGGTGCGTAGTGGCCAACGCAACGCGCAGTGAACCTGCGGCCAGCATCATAACAACCCGTTCGGTACCCGCGATGTCGGCCAGCAGCTCGGTATGACCACTGAAGGGTATGCCGGCATCGTTGATGATGCTCTTCTGCACCGGCCCGGTCACGACAGCGTCGAAATCACCGTCCAGGCAGCCCTGCGCCGCTGTTCGAATCGTCTCCACGACAGAAGGCGAATTGGCCGCATCAAGCTGTCCCGCCACGGCAGACCTGGCCAGCGGTACGGGCAGCACAGCCAGGTGGCCGGCCTCGTGCGACTGCCCCTGCCATGCGTCGATGACCAGCGATATACCAAGCTGGGCAGCCCGCTCGTGCATCATGTCCGGGTCGCCAATGACGACCAGCCGGCAAGCCTGTGCCTGCCGGCTGAGTTGAACGGCCAGGTCGGGCCCGATGCCGGCCGGTTCGCCGGGGGTCAGTGCAATGATGGGGTCGCGCATATTTACCGGGTGATCTTAAGGACAGGCCGCTATAGTATCGCGAATCCAATCAGCATAAATACTGCCTGCCCATGAGCCGAATCACTGTCACAGACCTTCACAGCATGGCGACCGGATTGTCGGCCCAGACCCGCTACACCCTCAGCTTTCAACTGGACGGCCCCGGGTGCCTGGGCCTGACCGGTCCATCCGGCAGCGGCAAGAGCCTGTTGCTGCGGGCCATTGCTGACCTGGATCCATCAGATGGAGAAGTACTGCTGGACGGCCGCGACAGGAATGCGTTCAAGGCCCATGAGTGGCGTCAGCTTGTGGGCTACCTGAGTGCCGACAGCGCCTGGTGGTCTGACCGTGTAGCCGATCATTTCGAAGGTCAGTCGCCTTACGGGCTCGAATTGTTCGGTTTCGACCACGATGTCATGAACTGGTCCATCAGCAGGCTGTCCAGCGGTGAAAGGCAGGTACTGTCCCTGTCGCGCCTGCTAAGCCGGTCGCCCGCGGCACTGCTGCTGGATGAGCCCACCTCCAGCCTGGACGCCACCCGTACGGGTCAGGTCGAGCAACTCGTGGCCGATTATGCCGCCACACATGCGGCACCGGTGGTATGGATCAGCCATGACCGGGACCAGCTGGACCGTATCGCACAGCGAAAACTGGAGCTGGACGGCAATGGCGGCATAAGGCAGCTGACATGAACATGATCAGCCTGAGTGCGCTGGACCTTGCTATCGCTTCGTCGCTGGTTATCGCTGTTGCACTGATTTCATGGCGCCTGCAGCTCGGCAACAGCCGTGTGATGCTGCTGGCCGCGGTACGCACCACGTTGCAGCTGCTGCTGATCGGGCTGGTCCTGAAAGTGCTGTTCGCGGCAAGCAATCCGTTGTGGATCGGCCTGATGGCCCTGGTCATGCTGCTGGCGGCCGGGCGTGAAGTGATGACACGGCAAAAACGTCGCTTTTCCGGAGGCTGGGGGTATTCGCTAGGCACGACATCGATGTTTATTTCATCGTTCAGTGTCACCGTACTGGCGCTGATCATCATTGTCGAGCCACAACCCTGGTACCAGCCGCGTTATGCTATTCCGCTGCTGGGCATGCTGCTGGGCAATACCATGAACGGCATATCGCTGGCACTCGACAACCTGACCCATAACGCCTGGGACAAGCGCCCGGTCATCGAAGCCCGGCT
>JARFQC010000119.1 GCA_029287965.1 Arenicellales bacterium | reverse complement strand
AGCCAGCGACGCGGTTCAACGGCATAGCTGTCGATATCCACGTTAGGGCGATGCTTGAATGGCTTCGTTGCACCCATGGCATGGATGCGCCCGATGAAGCGGCCTAGCTGTTCAAGATGCTCCGGATTGTCCAGCTCCGGGGCACGACCACCGCGACTGGGGTACAGGGCAAAGCGATACAGTTCATGCTTGTGCAGCGTCATACCGTTGGCATCGACTATCGGGGCTATGACAGGTATTTCGGCCTCGGCAAGATCCAGCGTGAAGCGGTGTTCTTCCATGATGGCTTCATCGGACCAGCGAGCCGGGCGGTAGAATTTCGCCACCATGGGTGAGCCGTCTTCCACACCGACCTGGTAAACCCGGTTCTCGTAACTGTTCAGGGCGAGAAAGCGCCCATCGCAGACAATGCCCGACGACTCGACAGCATCCAGCATCGTGTCTGGCGTCAGGTCTGCGAAGGCCTGTCTGGATAAGTTTTCGTTCAATTCCTTATGCTCATCAGTGCTGTGTATGCGCGGCGAATACCTGTTTGCATGGTCATTCAGCGTAAGCGGGTAGTCCGACTCGTAAAATCAAGCGGGAAGGGTATGTGTTTCGATGCCGGATGGCCAAGGTGTTTTTTGCAATATCGTGAATCGAGTGGACGATCTCGCCCGGTTAACCCCTTGAATGTTGCGACAAAGATGAAGTCTATTGCCGATTCAGCTACGGCAGTTCATTATTCCAGCTGCCGATAATAACAACCGGAGGAGACCATGTTTTTATCCAGTAAACGACTGCTGTCCCTGATCGCACTGCTTGCATCACTGATTGTTTCACCAGGGGCTCTCGCCGCTGACATCGAAGTGTTGTGGCTGGGTCATGCTACCGCACGTATCACGACTGTCGAGGGAAAGGTCATCGTTATCGATCCGTTCCTGAAAAAGAACCCGAAAACTCCGGAAAAATACAAGGACCTGTCGGCACTGGGAAAGGTTGACCTGATCCTGATCACGCATGGTCATTTCGATCATGTTGCGGATGTCAGTGAACTGGCAGGCATGACCGGCGCTAAAGTCGTGGCCAATGCAGAACTGGTCCGGCAGATGGCGGCGCTGGGGAAACTCGATGCCGACAAGATTATTGCCATGAACAAGAGCGGCACGATAATGCCGGTCGGCGACAAGGTGAAGGTCCACATGGTGCCTGCCGAACACAGTTCATCGCTGGTGCTGGATGAGCATGCCGACGGGGCCCCGAACCTTGTGACAGCCGGTGCACCGGTGGGCTACGTGATCGAGATGGAAAACGGTTTCAGTATCTATCACAGCGGCGATACCGGGGTCTTCGGCGATATGCAGCTGATAGGCCGCATGTACGAGCCTGACCTGGCCATGATCTGCATCGGCGGGCATTTCACCATGGACGGCAGCAGCGCCGGCTTCGCCATGGCCGAACTGATGAAGCCGAAGATGATACTGCCCATACACTACGGCACCTTCGGCCTGCTCAAGGGAAATCCCGATCAGCTCAAGCAGGCCCTGGGCAGCGCGGACATCAAGGTACTGGACATAAAGCCCGGTGAAGCCGTTACATTCTGAGGCCGGGCGGCTAGTCTAACTGCACCTTTTTGCGCAGGTCCTTCTTGTTGCCGTGACGGGTTTTGCTGTCCATGCGCCGTTTTCTCGAGCCGGCTGTCGGCCGGGTCGGCTTACGTTTCTTGTACGTTTTCGTCGCATCTCGAACGAGGGTTTTCAGGCGCTCCAGGGCATCGTCGCGGTTTTTCTCCTGCGTTCGAAAGCGCTGCGCCTTGATGACTACGATGCCATCCTTGCTGATGCGCCGGTCATCACAATCAAGCAGGCGCTGCTTGACGGCATCCGGCAATGAAGAGTGCCTTACATCGAAGCGCAAGTGTATGGCCGACGATACCTTGTTGACGTTCTGACCGCCGGCACCGCGGGCACGGATTGCGGTGATTTCTATTTCAGCATCGGGGATATCGATTTGATCATTGATGCGCGGCATGTCAGAGCTGGCCTGGTGAACTAGCGGACTAGCAAGCATCCGGCGATCATGGCGAATAATCAAGTCCGGACCGTGAGCGATCAGGGCGCTATCCGGTTATGACTCCGGGAAGAAGAGGGGTGACAGCACTGTGACAGACAATCGGCGCAATTTCCTGACGGGTCTGCTCAATTGCCGAAGCGACGAGCTGAAGACCCTGCTATGGGCTTTCATATACTTTTTCTCATTGTTGTGCAGCTATTACATCCTGCGGCCGCTGCGCGATGAAATGGGCATTGCCGGTGGTGTCGAGAACCTGCAGTGGCTGTTCACCGGAACCTTCTTTGCGATGCTTGCCGCTGTGCCCTTGTTCGGCTGGCTGACATCCCGTTTCCCACGCAGGCAATTTCTGCCTTATGTCTACCTGTTCTTCATCATCAACCTGCTGCTGTTCTTCGTGCTGTTTAAAAGCGGCCTCGATCATGCCTGGGTGGCGCGGGCATTTTTTATCTGGGTGAGTGTGTTCAACCTGTTCGTGGTGTCGGTGTTCTGGAGCTTCATGGTCGATATTTTCGATGATGAGCAGGCCGGCAGGCTGTTCGGCCTGATTGCAGCGGGGGGAACGGCCGGTGCACTCAGCGGGCCTTTGATAGCCGGCAGCCTGGTGCAGGTCCTGGGCACTGCCAACCTGCTGCCCGTGTCGGCGGCGTTTCTCGGCATCGCGATCTACTGCATCAGGCAACTGGGGGACGGGCATGTCCGTCAGCGCGAGGAGGCCGGACAGGCCGGGTCATCCGACCAGCCGCTGGGAGGCAGCATCCTGGCGGGCATACGGCTGGTCATTGAATCGCCTTACCTGCTGGGCATTGCCCTGCTGATGCTCATGTTCACCATGCTGGCGACATTTCTGTATTTCCAGCAGGCACAGATAATACGCGACACGTTCAGCGATCCGGCACAGCGCACGACCGTGTTTGCCGTGATGGATTTTGCCGTCAATGCCCTGACGGTCATCATCCAGGTATTCCTGACAGGGCGGCTGATACGCTGGCTGGGCATTGCCTGGACGCTGGCGCTGGTTCCGCTGCTGCTGGCAGCAGGTTTCCTGGCGCTGAGCATTGAACCGACGCTGGCTGTGCTCGTCGTCGTGCAGGTGATCAGGCGGGCGGGTAACTATGCCGTTATGCGGCCAGCCAGGGAAATGCTGTATGTGGTACTCGGGCGTGAAGAAAAGTACAAGGCCAAGAATTTCAATGATACCGTGGTCTACCGTACCGGTGATGCTGTCAGTGCCTGGATCTATACCGGATTGCGGGGGCTGGGCATAGGTTTGTCAGGCATCGCCATGATCGCCGTGCCGGTCGCGCTGCTGTGGGCCGCACTGGCCTGGCGGCTGGGCAGACGCCAGCAGATCCTTGCGGGCAGACAGGACAACAGTATAGGAGGACAAGTCTGATGGACGATAAAACAGTAAAACCGGGTCGCCGTCGATTCATCGGCGTACTGGGTGCCCTTGGCCTTACGGCAGGGCTGCCGTCACTGGCAATGCAGGAGCGTGACAGGACAGTGATCAAACGGGCTATTCCGTCCAGCGGAGAGCTGCTGCCCGTGGTCGGGCTGGGTACTTCGCGCACCTTCGATGCAGGAGACGATGCTGCCGCACACGACAGGCTGCGCAACGTGCTGCAGGTCTTTTTCGACCAGGGCGGTGCAGTGATCGATACGTCACCGATGTACGGCTCAGCCGAGTACGTGCTCGGTCAGCTGCTGCCAGGCGTCAACCAGCACGGCAACCTGTTTACTGCAACGAAAGTCTGGACCGAAGGCAGGCAGCGCGGCATCGAGCAGATGCAGACATCGCAACAGCTACTCGGCGTTCCGGTCATCGACCTGATGCAGATTCACAACCTGGTTGACTGGCAGGTGCACCTGGAGACGCTGCGGGACTGGAAGCAGGCAGGCCGGATCCGTTATATCGGCATCACGACTCACCGCGGCTACAATCATGCCGAACTGACCCGCATCATGGAAAGCGAAGCACTGGATTTTGTCCAGTTCAGTTACAGCCTGGCGAACCGGGAAGCGGAGAATTTCATTCTACCGCTGGCCGCCGAACGGGGCATTGCGACATTGATCAACCGTCCCTATCAGCGCGGCGATCTATTCCAGCGCGTCAGGGGCAAGGCGCTGCCCGGCTGGGCAGGCGAGTTTGACTGCAGCAGCTGGGGACAGTTTTTCCTGAAGTTTGTCCTGGCTGATCCTGCCGTCACCTGCGTTATACCGGGTACCTCGAAGGTTAAGCACATGCGCGACAATATGGCTGCAGGTTATGGCAGGTTGCCGGACGCGGACCAGCGTCAGCGCATGATCAGCTATTTTGCTGATTTATGATGCGGAGAAATTAGCGGACATAAAAAAAGCCCCGCAAGCGGGGCTTTTTCCTACAACCTGTACAGCAAGTTCCTTAGGAACCGGTTACCCGGGTAGCCTGAGGACCTTTAGGGCCGTCTTCTACGTCGTAGTTTACGGCCTGGCCTTCTGCCAGGGTTTTGAAGCCTGAGCCTTCAATGGAAGAGAAGTGGACGAATACGTCCTTGCTGCCATCATCAGGGCTGATAAAGCCGAAACCTTTAGATTCGTTGAACCATTTTACGGTGCCTGTTGCCATTCTGTATTACCTATATAAGTGTCGATTAATTAATAAAAAAATTGCAATCTGTAAAGCAGGACACTACAACAAACCGTGATGGATCATGCAGAATGACCTAGGGAAACACATGCAATATGGCCGGATTGTACATATCGAAGGAGAAAATAAAAGGCTTTTTTCCGATTCGCCGTCTAATTACGCTAAAAAAAACGGCCGCATGGTGGTGATCCTGTGTACACACTTAAAGCGTCTGCGGTAATTATGTTAGTCTGAAATAAAAGTGAAATATCTGGAGTTTTGTTCAATGAGGGGAGTGAAAGCTGCATTGCTGATGCTGTTGTTGGCGGTATCCGCATCATCGCAGGCAGCGGACGGAGATGTACCCGGCAGCAGTGATTATGCACCGATCGGTCGCTTTGAAGGATCAGTAATACTTGGCTACAAAGACCTTGGCTTCAACGAATACCGGCTGCATAACGGGCTAGCAAAACAGGCAGGTGATAAATCGAATAGCGAAACAATCAAGGGTCGCATCCGGATGATCGCCTATGAAGGGCGTAGCGGGGCAAGCCTGGCCGAGGTGTATCGGGATTACCGCCAGAAGCTGGAGGAGGCGGGTTTCCGTGTTGGCTACAAGTGCTATGACAAGTCATGCGGTGGAGAGCGCTTCGCTAACAGTGTATCGGTATTGCCGCAGCCCGGGATGGTTGTCGATCCGGGCAACTTCCGCTACCTGAACGCGCGCAGCATTACTGACGGCAGACAGGTTGATGCCGTTGTACTGATGAGCCAGGACAAGCAGCGCCAACCGCGCATCCAGTTCACCGTTATTGAGTCTGGCGATCTTTCTAACAAGACAGTCGTTGCGGAAGAGATGTTGAAAGGTCTGGCCGAGTTCGGACACATCGCCTTGTACGGTATCTATTTCGATCCGGGTAAAGCTGACCTTAAACCGGAATCGCAACCGGTAATGGAAGAGATATCCAGGTTAATGCAGGCCCAGAAGAACCTGAAGCTGATACTCGTCGGCCACACGGACAACCAGGGG
>JARFQC010000116.1 GCA_029287965.1 Arenicellales bacterium | reverse complement strand
GATTTTGATCATTTCGTTCCCGGCCATAATGAAGAACTCGTCAACCAGCTTCGCCGGCTTGCGAAAGGGGAATCATCGACACCGGTATTGTTCGTCTGGGGCGAGCCGGGCAGCGGCAAGTCGCACCTGCTGCACGCTTGTCATCGCGCTGCGGTAGATGCCGGTCCGGGTGCGCATTACCTCGACCTTGAATCCGCCGTCGAACAGCAGGCGAATGAATTGGGTCTGGAGACGATTGGCGACGCCGCGGTGATTTGCGTCGACGGACTGGATGCGGTGGCAGGCAATGCAGACTGGCAGGAGCGTCTGTTTCAACTGTGCAATTTCGCCCGTGACCAGCAGCGCAGCGTTATCATCAGCGCAACACGCCCGCCGACCAGCCTGGGGCTGACCCTGCGCGACCTGGTGACACGACTGATGGTCGGCCTGACCTACCAGGTTCTGCCGCTCAATGACAACCAGAAAATCAGTGCCTTGCAGGAACGGGCCATGCATCGCGGCTTCGAGCTCAATGAAACGGCCGCACGCTATCTGCTCGAGCGTTATCCCCGTCAGACCGGCTACCTGTTTGGCGTACTGGATAAGCTCGACCGGGCGAGCCTGGAGCAGAAGCGGGTGGTGACGATTCCTTTTCTGCGGTCGCTGGATCTTGATAAGGGGTAAGCGATTTTGATGGAATATGCGGGTGGGAGCGATGGCCCATCGCGATCAGGGTTTGCGAAATAAATCGCGATGGGCCATCGCTCCCACAAATTCAATAAAATCCTGAATATTGGTCAGATCTTTTTTAAATACACCACCGTCGCCCAGAAAAACACCATCGTCAGCGCCAGTTGCAGCAATGCACAAGTCAGCAACACGGGATCTGTTTGCTCGCTGGTGAAGGCCACCCAGCTGACCGCGATGGCCTCGCTGAAATAGACCAGGATTAGCATGGCAGTGACCGCGAACACGCCGGGCCGTTCCCTGAGTAACCCGAACAAGGGAATGAGCAGCGGGATGGATTTGAATGCCAGCCAGAAACCGGGCGGCGCATTCGGTGCAGGGGCCAGCCAGCCCTCCCAGAGCAGGATCAGGACGATCAGGGAAATATAGCTGCCCAGGGCAAGGCGATAAGCGTTTTTAGCGGAATCGTTCATGCTTACCTGTTTGCTCTGCGCAATCCGTAATGTTCGCGGTACTCAGGATCACTCATTACCCAGTTTTCCTGCAATCGTTGCAACCCGCCTGCCGAGAGCAATACATAATGATTCTTCTTCGATGGTGAATTCTCGTGACCCGTCCTGGCCACTTATGTGCGAGGCGCCATAGGGTGTGCCGCCACCCTGGGTCGTGTTCAGTTCCTTTTCGGTATAGGGCAGGCCGACCATGATCATGCCCTGGTGCAGCAGCGGCAGCATCATGCTGATCAGGGTCGATTCCTGTCCGCCGTGAAAACTGGAAGAGGAGGTGAATACCCCTGCCGGCTTGCCAACCATGGCGCCCGCAAACCACTGGGCCGTCGTCTGCTCTAGAAAATATTTGACGGGTGAGGCCATATTGCCGAAATAGGCCGGGCTGCCGAGCAGCAGGCCCGTACACTGCTCGAGATCGGAATTGTCTACATAGGGTGGTCCGGACTCCGGAATGCTGTCAGTCGTAGCTTCGGCGACTGTCGAAACATCGGGTACGGTACGGATGCGTGCATGGCAGCCTTCGACGGATTCGACGCCGCGCGCGGCAAGGTTGGCCATGTGCTCAATCGAGCCGTGACGGCTGTAGTACAGAACGAGTATTTCGGGCATCGCGCTCTTCTTATGTAGGAGCGGCGGCCCCGCCGCAAATCATTCGAGACCCGGGCCACTCATAGAGGGTGATTAAAGGATGTCGAGAACGTTTTCCGGCGGTCTGCCCATTGCCGCTTTCTTTCCATTCACAACGATAGGTCTTTCCAGCAGGCTCGGGCACTGTGAAATCGCCTCGAGCAATTCGTCGTCTGTGAATGTCGGATCGTCCAGCCCGGCATCTTTGAACACCTGCTCATGGCGACGCATCAGTTCACGCGGGGTGATGCCCAGCATGTCGACCATTTCCTGCAGGGTGGCTATGTCGGGCGGGTTGTCCATGTACTCGATGATTTCAGGCTCGATGCCCTTTTCCTGGAGCAGTTCCAGGGTTGCCCGTGATTTTGAGCAACGCGGGTTGTAATAAATTTTTACGCTCATACTCCTCTCTCCAAAGCTTGCCTGGTCGTTGCAGGATACGCGGATTAATACTACTACTGTCCGGGTGGCGCATGGCTGCGGGTTTATTGTTGTCAGTCATGCGTCAGCGCATTTTGCATAACCCCCAATTCAGTGTCTAGTCTTTCGGCTGGATAAAAAACGCAACGAGTGATTCCGACCATCTGTGCGGCCAAGAATGCTAGAATTCGCGGCTAACCACGCTCACGGACTCAATCCCATGAAAATTCTCATTACCGGTGGTGCCGGTTTCATTGGTGCTGCACTAGGACAGCGACTGCTGGACCGCGGCGATACTGTCCATGCCGTAGACACGCTGAATGACTACTACGAAGTCTCCCTCAAACAGGCCCGGCTTTCGCGGTTGCAGGACAGGGAAGGTTTTTCCTTCGACAGGCTGGATATCGCAGATCGAGCAGCCGTCGCCGAACTGTTCGAAAAGCATCAGTTCGATGCCGTCATGAACCTGGCTGCACAGGCGGGTGTCCGCTATTCACTGGAAAATCCGGCCGCCTACGTCGATGCGAACCTGGTCGGGTTCGGGAATATTCTCGAAGGCTGCCGGCACTCAAAAGTAGGGCACCTGGTTTATGCATCATCCAGTTCGGTGTACGGCTCGAATACCAAGTTACCTTACTCGGAAAACGACGCGGTCGATCACCAGGTCTCCCTTTATGCAGCGAGCAAGAAAGCCAATGAATTGATGGCCCACACCTACGCACACCTTTACGACCTTCCGTGTACAGGTCTGCGCTTTTTCACCGTGTACGGACCGTGGGGCAGGCCCGACATGGCGTTCTTCACGTTCACCCAGGCCATGCGGCCCGGTGAAAAAATCCCGGCGTTCAACCACGGAAAGATGCTTCGGGATTTCACTTATATCGACGACATCGTGGCAGGCGTCATACGGGTGATAGACAGCCCGGCCCGTCCGGACCCGGACTACAGCCATGACGCACCGATGCCATCCAGCAGTGATGCGCCCTACCGGGTCTACAATATCGGCAACGGCCGCCCTGTTGAGCTGCTCAAGTATATCGAAGTGCTCGAAGATGCCCTCGGCATCAAGGCCGACAAGGACATGCTGCCGATGCAGGCGGGTGATGTGAAGGCGACTACCGCAGATACCTCCGCGCTGGAGCGTGATATGGGCTATCGACCCGAGACGACGGTGGAGGAGGGGTTGGCGAGGTTTGCTCAGTGGTACCGGGACTATTACAAATGATTACGTGAACCTTGTAGGAGCGGTCGTCGGCCGCGATCATCTATATAGAATTTAATAGGAAATTAATGAGTCGCGCATATTCATGTGCACGTTATAATTAATCATTCAAAATCATGCATACAAGAAAACGCATTCTAATCACCGGCGGTGCCGGCTTCCTCGGTTCTCACCTGTGCAAGCGATTGC
>JARFQC010000017.1 GCA_029287965.1 Arenicellales bacterium | reverse complement strand
CTTGTCGGTGTAGGCCAGCACGGTTCCATTCTCGTCGAAGATCACCACGCGTGTGTTGTCAGTCAGCTTATGATGCTTCAGCGTATCGGCCAGGCTGTCCATGATCAGGTCGGCAGCGACCACGCCGCGGCCTTCCGGCAGCCGGTGTGCGACGGTTATGCCGGTCTGGCCAGTGGAGACAAAACGGTAGGGGGCGGTGCGAATGCGGAAATCGCTTGCCATGGCCTGCTGGTACCAGGGCCGGGTGCGTGGATCATAGCCGGACTGAAAACCATCGTTCTTGCTGAGGAAATTTATATCCTTGTCATAGTAGAGGTATTTTTCTACGGGAGGCTCACCCGGATTGCGTTCGATGATCTTGACCAGGTAGGCGGCGTCTGCTGGCGCAGATGTTTGCTTCATGAGCTTTTCGTTGCCCCGCAGGGCCCAGACGACGAGAAAGTCCCCGTTCGTGTAACCGACTGCAACGTTGGCCAGCCAGGGTGTATTTCGCAGCGCCTGGACGAAATACGGCAGCAGCTCCAGGCGCCGCTCGCGGTAGATGGTTCCGACCATTTCGAGCTGGGTCGACAGGTTGATGAAGGTTTCAACCGGCCCCATCAGCGTAGCGATGTTTTGCGAGGTCTGCATTGCAGAGCGTTCGAATATCTCGCCTGTCGATTTTAGCGTGTCGCGCTTCTGGTTTTCGTAGGTGTACCAGGTGATAGTCGTGCCGAGTACCACGAGAAGGATCGTAATCAGGCTGCTGATGCTGAGCTGCAGCGTCATGTCGCTTTTCAACATGTGCATGCCGGGACGGCGCAGGCGCAGCTGGGTGAAGGGCTTGATCAAAGTATTCATTTAGGCTTGTTGTTTTGACCTTTGACGGGTGAAGCATACACCCATACATGGGTAAAATTCAGCTGACATCTTTCAGGTCAATTTGATCTGGCAGGATCGCTGTCGAAGTGACTTAGTACGGTACGATAGCACCGTCGAAGGCGACGAAGGCGCCGGGTTTGTACTTGTCGATATCATCGATGACAGACGCCATCCCGGAAACTGATTCCGTTGTATCGATGAGGCCTGACTCGCCGCCCATGTCTGTACGCACCCAGCCAGGGTGCAGGGTGATCACCCTTATGCCCTGGCCCTCGAGATCCATGGCCATGCTCTTCGACACGATAGCCAGCGCAGCCTTGGCTGCCCGGTAGGCGTAGGTGCCGCCGCTGCTGTTGTCGGTGGACGAGCCCATTTTTGAGCTGACATTGGCGATGGTCGCACCGGGGCGCGTCAGCCTGTCGAGCAGAGTTTGAACAACTCTGAGCGGGGCCACGCAGTTTACGTCATAGACATGATGCATGGTGTCGGCGGTAACGGCTTCGAGGGTCTGGCCATTTTTCATCGGTCCGTATATGCCCGCGTTATTGATCAACAGGTCGATGCTATCCGGTAGCGCCTCGAGCAGTGTTGAATCAGGTTCAGTCGTGACATCCCACTCGAGCACATGCAGATCGGGGTTGTCCTGCATCAAGCTAAGCCCGCCGGTGTTGCCACGATGGCAGGCATAGACACTGTGCCCATGGTCGAGGTAATAACTGACGAATGCGAGTCCAAGGCCCCGGTTGGCTCCGGTGATGAAAACATTCATGGCATTGTCACCTGTCAAGGAAATAGGGTTCAAGCATACTATAGGTTAGAATCCTCGACGAGAATCTCCACGACCTGCCCATGACTACCACCGTTAACAACAAAACCCTCGCCGCCATCGACCTGGGATCAAACAGCTTCCATATGATTGTGGCCAACGTGGTGGACGGAAACATCTCCGTGCTTGACCGGATCAAGGAATCCGTTCGCATGGCCGCCGGGCTGGACAAGAATCGCAACATTACCCCTGAAGCCAGCGAGCGTGCACTGGAATGCCTGAGGCAGTTTGGTCAGCGCATTAATGGACTGCCTGAAGATGCAGTCAGCGCCGTTGGCACGAATACACTTCGGCGTGCCAAGAATTCGGCCGCATTTCTGGTCGAGGCGCGCAAGGCGCTCGGCTACGATATCGAAACTATTACCGGCCTGGAAGAAGCGCGCCTGGTTTATCTGGGTGTGGCCCACAGTATGGCAGGCGCCGACGGGACGCGGCTGGTCGTTGACATAGGGGGCGGCAGTACCGAAGTGATACTCGGCGAGCAGTTCGACACGCTCTACCGGGAAAGCCTGCACATGGGCTGCGTCAGCATGTCACAGGCCTTTTTTTCCGATGGCAAGCTGAGCAAGAGCGCAATGCGGCGTGCTCGCTACGAGGCCAGGCAGGAATTGCGGTCTATCCGCGGATTCTATAAAAGTCATGGCTGGAATACCGCGATAGGTGCATCGGGAACCATCAAGGCCATTGGCAAAGTATCCGAGGCAATGGGCTGGTCAGACAGCGGCATCACGCCAAAGTCCCTGAAAAAGATCCGTCGTGCCATGCTCGATGCCGGCCACATCGACAAGCTGCAATTGAAAGGATTGAGTGACAGACGTCGACCTGTGTTTTCCGGCGGTGTGATGGTGCTGAGTGCCGTATTCGACGCGCTGGATGTAGAGCAGATGCTTGTATCTGACGGTGCATTGCGTGAAGGCCTGCTGTATGACCAGGTCGGTCGTATTCATCACGCCGACGTGCGAGATAATTCAATCAATGCATTCAGTGAACGTTTCAGCGTGGACCGCGCTCATGTTGAGAGGGTGCGCAAGACGGCATACAAGTTGTACGATTTCTGTGCTGACGAATGGGGCATCAGGGACGAAGAAAAGCGTCACCTGCTGAGCTGGGCAGCAGAAGTCCATGAAGCAGGCCTGGCGATATCACACAACCAGTACCACAAGCACGGTGCCTACCTCGTTGAGTACAGCGATCTGGCCGGGTTCACCCGTGAGCAGCAGAAGGCCCTGGCCGTGCTGGTCAGGCTGCATCGGAGAAAGTTCTCAGACAAAATGTTTGATGGCCTGACCGGTGATTGCAGTGACGGCCTTAAGTACCTTGCTGTCCTGTTTCGGGTTGCCGTGCTGTTGCACCGCAGCCGCATCGATCGTGAATTCAGAGGGCTCAGGGTGACAGCGGGGCCGGATAAACTGACGCTGGAATTTCCAGACGGATGGCTGGACAAGCATCCGCTTAACAAGGCAGGGCTCAAGGAAGAAAAGCAGTACCTGGCCGGTGCGGATATCAAACTCGAGTTTTCCTGACCCGGTTCAGTCTATAAACCGTTTCAGCTGCCTGTCGTGGATGCGTGACAGCAGCAGCTGGGCGGTCACCGCTCCCAGCAATGCCATGAACATATCCCACTGCGTGTCCCACACGTCTCCCTGCGTGGCAAGAAAGGAATCCGCCTCTCCGCCATACAGCAGTGCGGTCCACCATTCGATCATTTCATAGAAGGCGCTGAAAGCCAGTGCGATGCAGGTGGCGATCAGGAACAGCCAGCCACCCGAGGTAAGCGGCGTCTTGCGGATCAGTATTTCACGGGCCAGGATGGCCGGCGTGATGCCCTGGAAGATATGGCCTAGCCGGTCGTAGTGATTGCGTGACAGGTCGAACAGGTCCTGAACGTAGAAGCCAAGCGGTACCTGGGAATAGGTGTAGTGGCCGCCAAGCATCAGGATCAGACCGTGTATAAATATGATCACATAAAGCAGGGTGGTGAGCGGGAACCGTTTGTAGCTGAATAAAAGCAGCGGGATGGCGATAACGACCGGCAGTACTTCGAGTGCCCAGGTCAGCGTGTCCGCCGGTCCCGTGCCGGACCAGACCAGTACCACGAGCGTCACGCCCAGCAGGCTAAGGAGCAGGCGCGACGAGGAGGCAGTCAATGCCATGTTATAACTGCCGGCCCCTGCACTTTGCCGGGGTCAGTCACGGAAGTTGGTGTATTGCAGGGGCAGGCCGAGGTCGGCATCCTTGAGCATGGCAATGACGGCTTGCAGGTCGTCGCGTTTTTTTCCGGTGATGCGCACCTGTTCGCCTTGTACTGCAGCCTGCACTTTCATCTTTTTCTCTTTCACCATCTTGACGATTTTCTTGGCCAGCGACTGCTCAATGCCCTGTCGCAGGGTGACTTTCTGGTGCGCGCGCTGGCCGGTAATTTCCGGTTCGTCGATATCCAGGCAGGCAATGTCGATGCCGCGTTTGACGAGTTTGTTGTTGAGTATGTCGAGCATCTGCTGCAGCTGAAAATCACTTTCCGTCTCGAGCGAAATGATGCTGTCGGCCAGCTTGAAACTGGCATCACTGCCGCGAAAGTCAAAGCGCGTACCGACCTCGCGGTTGGCCTGGTCAACGGCATTGTTCGCCTCGTGCATATCCACTTCAGAGACAACATCAAATGACGGCATACTAGTAATCCTTTTTAGTAAATAGTGATAATAAGTGTTTGTTTATTATGTAAATAAAATGAGGCGTTCAAGTGATGTAGCCTATCATCCGGGTTGTCCTGATAGTGCTTTTATTCGCCCATGTGCTCAAGTATAGTACGGCAGAACAGCTGCCGGTCGACCACCCGATCCGGCCGGATAAGTACAGAATAACCCCGGACCCTTACCTGATGACATCCCGGCGCATTATAGCCCGCCTATCCCGTCGTGCCATGTACGCCCTGATGCTGGTGCTGTCTGGCATGATGCTGCTAATCCAGGCCGGACCGGTCATGGCAGATCACCTGCTTGGCGATCATGACCTCCGTTGCGACCGTATTTTCCCCTGTCCGGACGATCTCAAGCCACGGGTGAAATTCTGGATAGACGTGTTTACGAAATACGGTGACGGCCAGCTCGTGTTGCACGATAAGGATCGGCCAGACCGTGTATTCCAGGTACTCAACACCAGGTACCAGTGTTCACGCAAGCGGGATGCCAGGCCCATTGCGCAGGCAAAGAAAAAACTGCGCAGCCGGCTCGAGTACATCGCTGCCCAGATGGATAAGGGCAAGACCACTTTCAAGGGCAATGACAAACACCTCGCCAACCTGTTCAAAGGCGAGAAGCCATCCGAGGTGCGCGCATCCGCGAAGCGCATTCGTTGCCAGGGCGGTGTGCGCGACCAGTTCGAGGCGGCCTTGAAACGGCATGGCCGCTACGGGCCGATGGTGGTCGACACGCTGAAGAAAAACGGCCTGCCGACCGACATCCAGTATCTTCCCTTTGTTGAGTCCTCTTACCGGCCGACGGCTTACTCCCGCGTGGGGGCAGCCGGTATGTGGCAGATCATGCCGCGTACGGCACGTTCGCTCGGTCTCAATATCTCATCGACAGTCGATGAACGCCTGGATCCCGACCTGGCAACCGCCGCTGCGGCCCGCTATTTCATCAACAGTCGGCAGAAGCTCGGTGAGAAGGCACGGGATTTCAAGAATCGCGATCAGTACAGCCTGTTTCCTTTCGTTATTACATCCTATAACTACGGTGTTGCAGGGATGTACCGTGCACTCGACAAGGTCGGTCCCGACTACATGGACGTCCTTAACAAGTACAAGGCACGGGGTTTCCAGATTGCGGTGAAAAACTTCTATTCGAGCTTCCTGGCGGCGCGCCATGTCGCCGTCAACGCGGACAAGTATTTCCCCGGCGCCGGTCGTGCCAAACCTGTCGGGCATGATGTGGTGACGCTGCGTTCACCGGCATCGACCGAACGCCTGTCAAAGGTCTTCCAGGTATCCGAAAAGCAGCTGCGCAATGACAATCCGTCACTGATGCGGCTGGTATGGAAAGGCCGCCGCTTCGTACCGAAAGGCTACAAGCTGAAGTTACCGAAAACGTCTTCAGGTCGCAGCCAGCAGGTGGCGCGTCTTAACAGCATGCCGGCCGAACAGCCCAAGTATGTCGAATATCCCTACCGTGTCCGCAGTGGCGATACCGCCTGTGGAATCGCCAGGCGGGAAGGGGTGTCGTGCCGCGAGCTGATCGAGCTCAACAACCTCGGACGCCGGGCCCTGATCCGGATTGGCCAGATCATCACGATCCCGGGTTCACCTGCAACCGTAGCAAGTGCGAAGAAAGCCAAAGCAGCCGGCAAGAAGCCGCCAGCAAAGAAAGCACCGGAAAAGAAGCCGGCTAAAACCGAGGTGGCTGCAACAGCGGTCAGCCCGAATCCTCGTAAACCCGAACCGGTGATCAAGCCAATTGCCGCAGTGCCAGAATCAATCTACGGTGTTGGTGACGACCTGCTGATACAGATGAGCAAGTCGGGAGGCAAAACAATCTATACCATCGTTATCGAGCCGGACGAATCGATGGGTCACTACGCAAGCTGGCTGGGTAAGCGTTCTGCGACCAGTATCCGCCAGCACAACAACATGCGCAGCTCACGCCGGATCACCATTGGCAAGGTGCTGAAGCTGCCGATCAAGAGCAAGGCACAGCGTGATGCCTTTGATAGCCAGCGCCTCGACTATCATCGTGAACTGCAGGACGAGTTTCGTACCCGCTTCCGGATAACCGGGGTGGAAAATTACACCATCCGGTCCGGTGACAGTGCCTGGTCGATTGCCCGCGAGCAGCAGGTTCCGTTATGGTTACTGAAACGCTTCAATCCGTCCTTGTTTACAGTCCAGTCCCATCCTGGCGATATCGTCACGCTGCCGGTAATCGAATCTCTTTAGCCTGTACCGATTGCCACCTGTGGTAGAGTGCCAAGTGCAAGCTATGCAGGAGGAATGACAGCATGCATGACGAAGGGGAATTGGTCAGTCATGTGATCTTTGGCTGGGACCCGTTCTGGGTGTCAACCGTCCTGTTTGTCATTACCTACGCAGCGATCATCTCTGACAGGGTCAACCGGGCCGTCGTGGCCGGGCTGGGTGCAGTGCTGATGATCATGCTGGGCGTGCTCAGCCAGCAAGATGCGGTTCAAGGCGTAGACTTCAATACACTTGGCCTGCTGACTGGCATGATGATCATCGTGTCAGTGACACGCCGCAGCGGCGTTTTCCAATACGTTGCTATCTGGTCGGCCAAGAAAGTAAAGGCCGACCCCTGGGGCATACTGCTGATGCTGGCGGTCATCACTGCCGTGTTTTCGGCGTTACTGGATAACGTGACGACTGTCTTACTGATTGCTCCTGTGACTCTACTGATTACTGCTGAGCTGGAGCAGGATCCGTACCCATACCTGTTTGCCGAAATCATGGCTTCGAACATCGGTGGCGCCGCCACCCTGATCGGAGATCCGCCCAATATCATGATTGGCTCGGCGGTAGGGCTGAGCTTCAACGACTTCCTGCTCAACATGGCGCCCATCATGCCGGTCATCCTGGCGGTTACCTTGCTGATAATCTATGTCATCTGGGGCAGGGGATTGAAGGCTGGGTTGAAAGCCCGTGCAAGAATCATGTCGCTGAACGAGAAGGAAGCGATTACTGACAAGGCCTTGCTCAAGAAGTCCGCTGTCGTTCTCGGACTGGTCATCGGCGGATTTCTTTTTGCCCAGCCATTGGGGCTGGAACCGGCCACGATCGCCATGGGAGGTGCGGCACTTCTGTTGTTGCTGGCGAACTTCGATCACAGTGCCGGGACGCAGTCCAAGCGAGTACAGAAGACATTCGGCGAAGTGGAATGGATCACGATTTTCTTCTTTATCGGCCTGTTTATTGTCGTTCATGGTATCGAGCGGGCCGGGGTGCTGGAGTACCTGGCCAGCGAACTGGTGCAATTCACGCGTGGAGATATGACGCTCACCGCCATGATGGTGTTGTGGATGTCCGCCATACTTTCTACCATAGTTGACAACATTCCCTTCGTGGCAACGATGATTCCGCTCATCAAATCCATGGCCCCGACCCTGGGGGGCGCAGACCAGTTGCTGCCATTGTGGTGGTCATTGGCCATGGGCGCCTGTCTTGGCGGCAACGGTTCCCTGATCGG
>JARFQC010000057.1 GCA_029287965.1 Arenicellales bacterium | reverse complement strand
TACTGCACTTCCCCGCTGATCTGCTTGTGCAGCTTTACCGGTGCAGCACGCTTTTTACGCATGCGGATATTGAGCATTTCGACCGTGACTGAAAACGCCATGGCGAAGTAGATATAGCCCTTCGGCACGTGTACGTCGAAGCCTTCGACGATCAGGGTAACGCCAACCAGGATCAGGAATGACAGGGCCAGTATCTTGATGGTCGGATGGTCATCGACGAAATCGCCGATCGGTTTCGCGGCAATCAGCATGATGGCTACGGCAATGATGATCGCGATGGCCATGATCGAGACATGATCGACCAGACCGACAGCGGTAATCACCGAGTCCAGTGAGAACACAATATCGAGGATCGCGATCTGCACCAGCACGCTGCCCAGCCCGGCTACAACAGGTGTCGTGGTTGTTTCCTCAACGCCCTCCAGGCTGTTATGAATTTCGTGTGTGGACTTGAACAACAGGAACAGCCCGCCGCCAATCAGGATGATGTCACGCCCGGATATCTCGTTGCCAAGCACCTCGAACAGCGGCGTCTTGAGCCCCATGACCCAGGCGATCGAGAACAGCAGCGCCAGCCGGGTGAGCATCGCGAGGCTGATACCGACACGCCTGCCGAATTCACGCTGGTGGGCAGGCAGACGGCCGACCAGGATGGAGATGAAAATAATATTGTCGATACCCAGTACGATCTCAAGGGCAGTCAGGGTGCCCAGCGCTATCCACGCCTCGGGGCTGGCAATCCACTCAAACATCTGTTGACTCCTGTTAACTGCAGTAACCGCAGTGATCCAACTGCCATCATTAGGCAATACGCGACAAATACTACATTGATTCAGACGGCAGGTTAATCACACTCATGGAGGGAATTTCTGTCCCGTATTGGCTGAAGCCGTTATTTGTTTGATCTCGATCAAGCTTTTTGTGGTTATTTACCCTGCCCGACTGGCGATCAGAAAACCCGTTTCTATACTTTCATTCGTCCCGGCAGCAGCACGCCTCCAAGCGACTGGCATTGCCGAACCGCAAAAATAACGAACGAGAGGAAACGACAATGCGGAAAATGATCAGCTACCTGGCATTCCTTGCAGGCTTCTTAGTGTTAGGTACTGCCCATGCAGCCGATGACATTGCCACCATCAAGGCCGAAATCGAAGCAATCAAGAGTGACCCCGAACGTTACCAGGCAGTGATCGAAAAGGGCCGGGAAGCCGCAGACTTCTGCCAGCTTTGCCACGGTCAGGACGGCAATGCCGACAAGCCCGGTGTTCCCAACCTGGCGCAGCAGAATCCTGTCTATCTGACAGACCAGTTCAACAAGTTCGCCAACGGTGAGCGCGAGGACTTCACGGGTGTCATGCAGTCACTGGTCAACACACTGGAGCCGGAAGACCGTATGGCGCTGGCGATGTACTTCGCCGACACCAGCCTCAAAACCCTGCCCTACGACAGCGTCAAGGCCAAGGCCGGCAAAGCACACTTTCAGCGCGTCTGCAGCATCTGCCACGGCGCGGACGGGCTCGGCAAGGAAGGCTACGCACGCATCGCCGGTCAAAGGCAGGATTATGTCGTCGATACGCTGAAGATGTTCCGCGACAAGGATATCGGCAAGTGGCGCAGCCGCGAATCATCCATGATGACGGCCTACGTCACCGGCATGGATGATCAGACCCTGGAGCAGCTGGCCCATTACATTACCAGCCTGGGCGAAGGCATTATCGCCGACTAGACGAGTGTCACGGCGTCGAGGGTGAGGCCAGGGGACGCTGCACAGGTATCTCGGACGTGGCCGGGTGCGCCGGGTAGAACCGGTAAGCAGGTGGTGGCGGCGGATAAATCCGCGGTGGCGGTGGATAGTACCGGCCGTTATCGACCATCCTGTTGTACCAGCCGGGGGGACCGCCTATCGGGCAAAAGGGAATCTCCGGGAATGCCAGTGCATTTAACGGAAGCACTAACAGTGCGGCAAGAACTGCTCTGTAAACGGTCATCGATCCATCATAGACCCTTTGAGGCGATATAACACGCCCTGTCACAACGGGCTTTCAATCTCTCATCCAGCGCGGCGCGCCAGGCCTGTACGCTGCACCTCGTTATTCGATTGCAGTTATCACGTTATGAAGCGATGCACATCGCAGTTTTCATATATAAACGCTAATATCTGGGAACAGCATCACTTACCTGTCGTGCAACAACCAAGGAGGAATAAACATGTACTTCAAACAATCACTGCTTGCCTTGACTGCAGTTCTGTCCAGCAGCGTAACAGTGGCCGATGACGCCCCGTTACTGCTGCCCGTTCAGCGGCTGGATGTCGGTATTGCCATGAAAGCGGCGCAGGCAACGCTGGAAGCGTGCCGCAAGGAAGGACTCAATATTGCGGTCACCATCATCGACCGGGGCGGTCATGCACAGGTTGTGCTGCGTGACACCATGGCCATGCCTATTACGGTACCGATCAGCAAGCAAAAGGCCTACGCAGCAATGAACTTCAACCTACCCACGTCCGAGCTCGAAACGCGATTCACCTCGCCATTCGCGCCTCCCAAGATTGACGGTCTCATCACCTCGGCCGGTGGTCTGCCGATTACTGCAGGCAGCAGTATTGTCGGAGGTATCGGGGTAAGCGGCGCACCATCCGGCGAGACAGACCAGGCCTGTGCCAAGGCCGGGCTCGATGCAATATCTATCGATCTTGAAATGGCAATGTAATCGCCAGCTACTGACAGGCATCCAGGCATACGTGTAGCGCCTGCGATGCACCAGGGTGTCCGTCAGTAGAATATAACAAGCCAATCCCATGTCGGCTGAGCACCATCCGCACCGTAGACTATCTGCCATCATGCAGGCGGACGTTGTCGGCTACAGCCGGCTGATGGAAAGCAACGAATTACTCACCCTTGAACGATTCAAAGCCCACCAGCAGGACTTTATCAAGCCAACGATCCATGCCTACAAGGGACACATCGTCAAACTCATGGGCGACGGCATCCTGGTTGAGTTCTCCAGTGTCGTAGATGCCACGTCATGCGCTATCGCCATTCAGGGAGGCATGGCAGATCGCAACCGGGACATTCCTGAATCAGAGCAGATCCTGCTGCGCATAGGGATCAACCTTGGTGATATTATCGTTGAGGACGACGACATCTTCGGTGAAGGAGTGAACATCGCAGCCCGGCTGGAAGGACTGGCCACACCGGGTTGCATCTGCATCTCCGGTGCCGTGCACGATGCCATTGGCAACAAGCTACCGCTCGAGTACGACTTCCTTGGCGAACAGGCGGTAAAAAACATTGAACAGCCGGTGCGTACCTACAGCGCCAGACTTGCCGACGGTGCGAAGCTGGAAATACCACGACCGATCACCCCGCAACCAGGCGGATCACGCTCTAGGACGGGACTCGTCGTCGCTCTCGTTGCAGCAATATTGGCTGGCTTGTTGCTCTGGCTACAGCCATGGCAACGCGACAAACTGCCTCCTCATGCCGACGCCGTCAGCAAGGAACCGGTACTGCAGCCATCTATTGCCGTACTGCCTTTTAAAAACATGAGCGGTGATGTCGAGCAGGACTACTTCAGCGACGGCATTACCGAAGACATCATCACTGACCTGTCACGCCTGCAGGGTCTGGCAGTGATAGCACGCAATTCGTCGTTCAGCTACAAGGACACAACGGCGCAGATCCAGGAAATCGGTAAGGACCTGGGCGTCGCATACATACTCGAGGGCAGTATTCGCAAGTCCGGCGATCGCCTGCGCATCACGGCCCAGTTGATCGATACCGGAAGCAGCCACCAGGTATGGGCAGAAAGGTTTGACCGCGAATTGACTGATGTATTTGCCATGCAGGACGAGATCACCCGGCAGATCGTATCCGCATTGTCGATCCAACTGACCGGCGATGAGCAACAACGCCTGGACCACCGTGCTGCCAGAAACTTCACTGCCTATGACCTGTTTCTCCAGGGACAACGCGCAGCTGCCGAGATGTCTGAAGAAGGCATGGAAACTGCGGCCAACCTCTATAAACAGGCGATCAGTCATGATCCTGAACTGGCCCGTGCATATGGCGCACTGGCTGTCACCATGACGCGCCAGGCCTATTTTGGCCACAGCAGTTCACCGGTGGAAACCAGCGACCGGGCACTGGAACTGGCGCGGAAGGCCGTATCGATAGACCCGGACTCACCCCAGGTATTGTGGGCGCTATGCTATGTTCACATGATACGTAAACAGTTCGACGAGGCGATCACGGCATTGGAGAGGGCCATCGCCATCGCGCCAAATTATGCCGATGGATACGGTCTGCTAGCATTGATCAATAACAACCTTGGCAATGCGACAGAAGCAATAAACCTGATCGAAAAAGGCATGCAGCTCAATCCTCACTACACCTACGACTATCCGTATAACCTTGGTCGTGCCTACTACGCGATCGGCAATTATGAAAAAGCGGTGCAGAACCTTGAAATAGCAGTTGAACGAAATGCGGCTGTCTACACGCCCAGACTTTACCTGGCTGCAAGCTATGTTCAGCTAGGCCGGCAGGATGACGCCGAGTGGCAGGTCACCGAACTCGAGACCCTGATGCCGAGTTCAACAATCTCGCATTGGAAAAAAACAATTTCGTTGGTGGATGAAGAAATACGAACTCGCCTGTTCAATGACCTGAGCACTGCCGGCATGCAGGAATAATCACTAGATCAAGCCTTCTCCAGTCGTGAAATAACTCACCGCATCCACAATCAGGAACAGGCCTACCAGCAGCAGCATCACGGGCATCAATACCGCACTGATACGGTCTACCTTGTTATTGATTCGTGCCAGAACCGGACGGCTGGCTTCACCCATCACCAGCGCAAGCAATGGTACAACAAGGAACGGTAACGCGTAGGCGATATTGTACACAATGACCACCGACAACGATCCCGTTGCGCTCAGGTCGGCTTTCAGCA
>JARFQC010000232.1 GCA_029287965.1 Arenicellales bacterium | reverse complement strand
TGCTGGGCGGAATTCTGGTAGTCGTGCTGAATGCGCTGGATGAATTCATGCAGGGACTTGACCGAGGCCGCATTGTCCAGCCGCCAGTCATACAGGAAGATATACAGGTTGCGTTGTCCCGCTTCCACGGGAGTACCCGCCTGCCGCAGTACATAGCGGCCCGCTCCCGTCAGTGTCTTAACGACCTGTGCATAAAAGTCCCTGCCCAGACCTTCTTCGAACAAACGTGACGGCCCGATATCGTCAACGAGGGGCTCAAGTGTCTCCTCGTCGATGTCCACTTCAAGGCCCTTGTACGCACTCAGCAGCAGTTTTGCATCGGAACCGGGCCACACTTCCTCACCCGTCCGTCGGTTTTCGAGGCGTGAGCCGAAGGCGCCATGAATAAGCACCAGTGGTGGCAGATCACGATCCGTGTAATAGCGATACAGCTCATCCAGCGGTGGCTGATCCGGTTCCGTAGTACAGCCGCTGGCCAGCGCCAGGCCTCCCAGCAGAAAGTGTCTTCGCGTGATGGGCATGTCTAGTTGTCAGGCTCGTTATTGTTCATCGAATTCAGACGGGTTGTGCTTCCAGCACTGCAAAACGGTTTCAAGCGATTCACGATACCTGGAGGGCAGGTTGCGGTATAGCTTGGCCTCCGTACCCTTGTGCAAATGATCATGCAGCGATAATTGGTAGCGTTCCAGCTTCGATCTCAGGCGTGCGTGGACGCCTCGGTCACGGGTTGGCGCAAGCCAGCTGATCGCGCGCTCGATGTCGCAATCGTTGTCTGCCAGCGCTTGCAGGCAAAGCCCGCGCAGGTGATGCGAAAGGGTGCGGGATTTATGGCTGTAGCCCAGTTTTGCTTCGGCAGGCTTGATGCGGAAACCGAACTCTCGCAGCACTTTCAGCTCATCGGGCACGGTGGTTCTATCCGTCTCACGGGTGTCTGGCGTGTCAATGGTTTCGGCTACGCTGGAAGATGGTTCGTTGTTGTCCGGGGTTCCTCCCGGGGCAGCACTACCCGGCGACAAGTAACCGGCGCGCAGAATGTTGTCGTCTTCGAGCATGGCCTTGCCTATGGCGGAGCGTATGACAGAGCGCAATTCACGGGCATTGCCGGATTTATAATCTCCGCGTGCCAGCATGTTCATGGTGCGCGGCGAGATGATGGATATTTCGTGATCCAGTTCGTCACTCAGTTCATGGACGAAATGTTCGGCGAGGACCGGAATATCTTCTGGCCGTTCTCGCAGCGGAGGCAGGTCGACGCGTGCTCCGATACGTGCAAGGACATCACCGCGCAGGTGACCGCTGCGAACCAGTTCGTTCGGATCGCGGTTCGTTGCCAGGATGAACTTGATATCCACGCCCCGGCTCGGGCCACTGCCTATGCCGGGTTCGAACGGGCGACCTTCCAGGGGGTAGAGCAGCAGGTCCTGAACGGATAACGGCAGCCGGTCGAAATCATCCAGTACCAGGGTGCCGCCATCACATTCCTGCAGCAGCCCCGGCCGGCCCTCACGGGCAACATTGGGCAGACCGTGCCCAGTGCCGATGCCAAACAGCCTGCCGAGTGCGAAGGCCGGGTCAGCATGTTCGAATTGGGCGCAGCTGATCGTGCGATAAGGTGCTTCACCCCGGTTCCCCAACATGTGGATTGACCATGCAATATCCGTCTTGCCGGTTCCCGATTCGCCGACAATGAGCACCGGTGTCCGGTCACGGGATGCGAGTACGGTCTGTTCGAAGATGTTTTCCCACAGCGGACTGGCACCCAGCAAACGCTCTCTGCGGATGACCGTCAGTACAGGATAGCGCTGCTCAAGGCGGGTGAGGCCGTTGTCTGTGTCATGAGTCTGCTTCGCTGCACCGGCTTCCTCCCGGCGGTATTCATTGAGTGAGTTATGCAATTCACTGATTTCACTGCTCAGGGCATGGATGCGCTCGTCGCGGGTGGACACCATGACGCGCTCTCTTTCCAGCTGTGCCTCAAGCAGGTGCAGGCGGCCGCGGATGATGCCGCGTATGCCCAGTAATTCATGGTTGAGTATCGACATCGTCAGGGCGAGGGGGATGAGTGCGATAGGCCCCAGCAGCCAGTTATAGGTAGGCACGAGTGGCGAACCCGTGAGCATCGTGGGCAAGTTCCACAGGCCGATATGGGCAATGGCGACAAGCACCATTGCACTGACAATCCAGCGGGTGCGTGCCCGTTGCACTGGATCCTGGCTGTGATGGTAGGTGCTGAGCATGAAACCGGTGATGAGCAATAACAGTATAGTGTTTAGCCACAGTCGTGGACCGTACACCGCGATAACGCGTTGCAGGCTGTCGCCGGGGGTGGCAATCATGATCAGGAAGGGTAGCCCCAGCGCAGCAAAGTAGGCGGCGCCTGTTATCCAGGGGTAACGCAGCACAATTTCATGCCGCCTGGGGAACACCAGGGCAACATGGAGCAGTGTCGCCATAACCAGCTGGATAGAGAAGGCCTCCACGATGGCATTGAGCAGCAATGCATTGAAGCTGATCCCACGTATCAGTGGTGACATGAACTTTGGCCAGTATGGATCCAGGCTGGCCAGCCAGAGAATCGCGCTGCAGAAGCACACCCCGATGAGAAAGGCTGATGCATCCCGCGAACGGGACAGGATGATGGACATGATAAGGATGATGAGAAAGGCAAGCAGACTGAACCGGGCGCCGTTGTATATCCACCATTCACCACCGCCAATCGCCCTGGGTGTCATGGTCAATGATCGTTCCGTTCCACTCTGCATTGCGCTTACTGACAGTGGTCGATCACGCCAGTTGTAGCGTTCTGCCAGGTATGCGGTGCGATTCGATTGATACAGCGACAGCCACTGTGCGACGTTGCGGCCATCCACGGCGAGCAGGACGTCTCCCGCGTGTAGACCTGATGTCGCAGCCGGGCTGGTCGGGTGGACTTCATCGACTATTACCGGTCCGCTTCCATTGACCAGCGTTGTGAATCCGATGCTGTAGGTATACAGACTTGCCGGCAGCCGCATAAACAGCAGATACGCGATGACTACGGCCAGCAGGCCAGCCAGCAGAGGCGCTGTTGCGGCTTGTTCTGTTAAGGCGTTCGTTTTCACACGTTACCCACACATTCACCTTGATTTACCCACACGGTTATTACACACCTCTAATCACACATTTTCAATACGTATTTGGTAACCAACTGAAATAAATAATAAAAATATCCATTCACATTCTGGCACGAATATTGGAACAGTTTGTGTGACAGCACCCGGTGTGCTGTGAAGCAAAACCGGTACAAGCGAACGGAGGAACGAATGAAAACCTGCTACAGGCAAAGGAAATGGTTCTTGCAAGGGCTGGTCGCTGGCGTGTCTGTACTAGTCTGCCTCGCTTCCTGGGCAGTGGAACCGGACAGGTATGCGCATGTCATCACGTATGAAAGGTCACTGGGCGGGCATCACCCGGTGAGCAGCTTCTACCTGTCTATGCAGCCCGGTGCCTCGTCTGTTGTATACGCAGACAGCACGGCGAAATCTGCGCAGATCAGGACGCCCCTGTATTCCACTGATAAGCGGCAAATTACCTTGTTCAATCCTCTGCCCATGCTGCGAGCAGACGAAGAGGATGCGGCAGGTCCGGAAGGGGAAAGCATCGCGACAGGCCTGAAGAAAGCGGCCGGTTCGTTCATCGCCATCACACTGGTACTGGGTCCCTATATCTACAGCATGGCACAAAGCATCAACGAATTCGGCGACGTGTTCGATGTGTCGCTAGCGATCGGTGTGTGTAAAGAGGGGGGCTGTGATTATCTCGTTGATCTCCGGGCGGATGGGTGTTATGTGGGGGATTGCTGAAGCGGGAGAGCTGGTGATATTTGAGCGAGGCGGTCAGTGGTGGAGATCGTGGGGTATGTGGTCGAGGAGAGGGGTTCACGCGTGTCGGAGGCT
>JARFQC010000217.1 GCA_029287965.1 Arenicellales bacterium | reverse complement strand
GATGCCCGCATTCCCGCGCTGGAAACGGGCGATATTGCTGTCGGTCAGGATACCGATGTGCGGGTCGATCAGTGGCCTGACAGGCGTTTCAAGGCACGGGTAATTGAAGTGAGCAGCCGGTCAGGCCCGGCGCATGGCGATCCGCAGGTCGCACCCGCGACCATCAATACAGTCAGGCTGCAAATTCTGGAAAATCCGGAAGGATTACTTAAACCCGGCATGGCAGCACATTCAGTACTGCAACAAAATTGAGGCAAGCCGGGTACTGATTACAGCGGGGGCTAGAAGTCACCCCATTCCGAGCGGCGGCGTCTGACCCGCAGGCGGGGCAGTATCAAGCCGAGTACGATGCCGACGATAATGGCTGCCGCGCCTATCACGAACCAGTTCTGCTCGGTTTTATCGGTCAGCCGCTGATTGCTCAACTTGAGTGTGGCAAGTTCGTCGTTAAGCTGGCGGTTTTTTTCCACTGCCATGTCGCGCTCGCGGGCGATCCTCATCGGTTCTGCTGCGGCCAGTCGCAACGATTCAATTTCACTGTTCAACTGGTCGTTCTGCTGCGCCAGTGATTCATACTGTAGCTGTAAGGCCTGGTGGTTATCCTGCAATGTGGCCAGCTGCGATCCCAGTTTATCCGGCTCCTGGCGGAGTACCTGCAATTGTTCCTCTGCTTCGGCCAGGCGTTCACGGGCGGGACGCTCGTTAAGCAGCATGCGCGTCAGGACGTAGCCTGTCGTGCCGTTGGACAGGCGTATCTTCGAATAGCCGGTTTTGCTGTCTTGCGAAACTACATTGACCTGCATGCCGCTGGGCAGCATTTTGACGACCTTGTGTGTCGTGCTTTCACCGCTGCGCATGGTGATCTTGAGCTGGTCGGAAATGTAGGCGGTTTTTGCACAGACAGGCAGGCTGACGGCAATCAGGAGGATTGGCAGTAAGCGTTTCAATCGGAGATCCTTGTCTTGTTACGGTGATGCGTACCTGGAAACTGAACTATAACATTATCTGCTTCGAGTGTAACAAGACGCCGGCGCAGACCTCGCGCGGTGCAGTTCTCTTCAGCTCTGCTGCTGGCTGACGAGTGCTTCGTTGTTGGGGCAGAATTTATCAGCGCCTGTCAGGGAGTCTGCTTCCAGTTGCCGGTCGCATTCCTGCTTGGACCCACAATTACCACAGCGCTGCATGTGTGTCTCGATGTCGGTCAGACGCGTATTGTAGACATACTGCTTGTCGTCGATGCCCAGTGCTGCGAGCATTTTGTGCAGACGCAGCTTGCCAACGCGTTCGAGAATCTTTTCGCGGTGCATAATGCCGTTCAGGCTATTGCGGATGATGTCGCGCGGCAGGCCTACAATAACGGCAAGCAAAACCAGGCTGATGACTAACAGAAAAACAATTCCAACAGTACTCATATATAACGGTCTCCCATGATTTCGGGGGACGTTATCGAATCATGCGCCCCTATGCCTTGATGCAGGTCAACAGTCGTTGCCTTATTAAAGGTCGAAAACTAGAATCACCGTTTCAGCCCGTATCCAACGAGAAAACGAATATGACTGCAAAACTGCTTAGCGGCACCGACGTCGCAGAAGCCGTCCTGGGCGATGTCCGTGCCCGGGTCGCAGAATTGACATCCAACGGGGTGATTCCCGGGCTCGGTACCATCCTTGTCGGTGACGATGGTCCCAGTGCGAGCTACGTGAGGAAAAAACACGAGGCCTGCGAGTCCGTCGGTATACGTTCCTTTCATGCAGAACTGCCGGCGACCTCAACGCAGGCGGACCTGATTGCTGCAGTTGATGATTTCAACACCAACCCCGAGGTGGATGCCTACATCATCCAGTATCCCGTGCCACGCGGCCTCGATTTCAATGCGGCCTTGATGCGCATGCTGCCTGACAAGGACGCGGACGGCCTGCACCCGGTCAATCTCGGCAACCTCGTGCTGCAGGAAGATGGTCCCAGGCCATGCACCCCGGCCGGCATCCAGGCCATGCTGATGCATTACGATATCGACATCGGCGGCCGCGAAGTGGTCATCATCGGGCGCGGGCCGACATTGGGGCGGCCGCTGGCATTGCTGCTGTCGAGCAAGGAGCCGGGAGCCAATGCCGCCGTCACAGTTGTCCATTCGGGCATTGCCGACCTGGGTGCATACACGCGTCGCGCAGATGTCGTGATTTCAGCAGCCGGCGTCGCCGGTATCGTGACACCGGACATGATTACACCCGGCAGTGTCGTCGTCAGCGGCGGTATCAGTTGGCAAGGCAAGCGACTGATGCCCGATGTCGATGAATCCGTTGCAGACGTGGCAGGCTGGATTACGCCCCGCCTCGGCGGCGTAGGCCCGACCACGGTGGCCATGTTGCTGAAAAACACCGTTGATGCTGCCGGGCGCAGACAGGTCTGAACTCCAGTGTTGCAGAATACCTGGCCCTTACCGGCCTTTTGTTCATATGAATACTTGTGGTGAGGTCACGTTGCTATGAAGGCTCCTGTGTTAACGGCACATTGCCGCAGCCTGTCCGGGCTGCTGGTGTTCAGCGACCTGGACGGCACACTGCTGGATCACCACGACTACAGCTACACGGCAGCGATGCCGGCGCTCAAGCTTCTGAGCGAGGCGGAAGTGCCGCTGATACTGACATCGAGCAAGACACGCAGCGAGATCCAGGCGCTGACCGGGGAACTCGGGCTCGATTTCCCGTACATCGTTGAGAACGGCGCCGGAATTATTATTCCTGACGGCTACTTCGCCACAGCTGACGCAGAGTTGCCGCTGGATGACGGTGTACGCCTGAAGTCTTTCGGCCCGCCGCTTGCTGGAATACTGGAGACGCTGCATCGTCTGCGCGAGCAAAGCGGCGTTCGCTTTACCGGCTTTTCGGAAATGGATGATGATGAAGTCATGCAGCGGACAGGGCTGTCCCGCCAGGCCGCCGGCCTGGCCCGCAGCCGGTATTTCAGTGAACCGCTGGCCTGGGAAGACAGCGCAGCAGCGTGGGCGCGTTTTTCCCGTCTTCTCAATGGAGCGGGTCTCTTCACGCTGCGCGGCGGACGCTTCATCCATGTTATGGCCTCCGGTGACAAGGGGGCCGCATTGATGTGGCTGCGCAAGATGTACATGCAGGATCATGATATGCGAGTGTGCACCCTGGCGCTCGGTGACAGTGACAACGATTCGGCGATGTTAACGCGAGCAGATATCGGGATCGTGGTACGATCACCCGTGCACCAACCACCGGCCTCAGCACTGGAAGCAGGCTGCCCGGTAACTGACCTGGAAGGGCCGGAAGGCTGGAACCAGGCCATCCTGCTAATAGCAGAAACAATGGCCGACAAGCAGGAGCAGTCCCGTAATGAGTGATTTCTATCAGAACGGCGTCATTACGACGCTGCATAATATCTCCAACCGCCCGCTGGAAGACATCGAGGCAGAACTGGTTCAATTTGGTACCAGGCGGCCGATGTCGCTGGTGCTGCCGAGTCTCTACTCGGAACTGGCAGGGCCGGCGTTGTCGAACATTGTCGACCACCTCTGCGAAGTGCCGTACCTGACCGGTATCGTGATTGGCCTGGACCGCGCCAGCGAAGAAGAATATCGCCACGCCCTGCAGTTCATGTCGCGTCTGCCGCAACATCACCGCGTCCTGTGGAATGACGGACCACGCATGAAGCGTATCCATTCGTTGCTGCGCGACGAGGACCTGGCACCGACGGAGAAGGGCAAGGGCCGTAATGTCTGGTACTCGCTGGGTTATGTGCTGGCTGCAGGCCGGTGCAGCGCGGTGGGTCTGCATGACTGCGATATCCTGACATATGACAGAAACCTGCTCGCGCGATTGATGTATCCGGTGGCCAACCCGAATTTTTCCTATCAGTTCTGCAAGGGATATTATGCCCGCGCTGCCGAGGGCAAGCTGAACGGTCGTGTCAGCCGCCTGCTCGTGACACCCCTCATTCGGGCATTGAAGAAGATGCTCGGCCCGATCGAATACCTCGAATTCATGGACAGCTTCCGTTATCCGTTGTCTGGTGAATTCTCCATGCGTACCGATGTGATTCGCGAGATGCGCATCCCCAGCGACTGGGGGCTGGAAATCGGTGTGCTGTCGGAAATGCATCGCAACTACGCTACCAATCATATTTGCCAGGTCGACATCGCCGATACCTACGATCACAAACACCAGGAAGTCTCGCTGGACGATGCAAAGAAAGGCCTGTCAAAAATGTCCATGGACATTTCGATGGCCATCTTCCGCAAGCTGGCAACGCATGGTGTGGTTTTTTCCAAGGGCAGCTTCCGCACGCTCAAGGCTACCTATTACCGCATCGGTCTCGACTTCATAGAAACCTATCGTAACGACGCTTTGATCAATGGCCTGGAACTGGATATCCACAAGGAAGAACAGACTGTCGAGCTGTTTGCCAAGAACATCATGAAGGCTGGTGAGAAGTTTCTCGACAAGCCGATGGACATCCCATTCGTCCCGAACTGGAACCGTGTCAATCATGCCATGCCCGAAATTGCCGCCATGCTGCTGGAGGCGGTCGAACTCGATAACGAGGAATTTTCCAGTTGAGTAAAGCCGATAAGGACAGCGCCTGCGACGAAATGCTGCAGACGGTAGCCCGCTATCTCGAACGCCTCTATCCGGACAAGAACAGCAGCAAGCTGGCCAGGCGCCTGATGCGTACGATGGAGCTGGACAAGCACTGCAGTCCGCCCGATCCGTTTAGCAACAAGTGGGACCAGAAAAATATCGTCCTGATTACCTATGGTGACTCGATCACCCAGTCGGGCAAGCGACCGCTCAGGACGCTGCGCAAATTTCTCCGCAAGTACCTCGATGGCATAACCACGACGGTGCATATCCTGCCTTTCTTTCCCTACAGTTCGGACGACGGGTTTTCCGTTATCGACTACCTTGAAGTCAACAGGCAACTCGGCAGCTGGAAGGACATTGCCGCAATTGGCGAGGACTTCCGCCTGATGGCGGACCTTGTGATCAACCATTGTTCCGCCGAAAGTGAATGGTTTCGGAATTACCTGCTGGGCAAAGAGCCCGGTAAAGGATATTTTGTCGAGGCGCATCCCGATGACGACCTGTCAGCCGTAGTCAGGCCGCGGTCATCGCCGCTGCTGCGGGAGGTCGAGACAGTGAATGGTACACGCCATGTCTGGTGCACCTTCAGCCATGACCAGGTCGATCTGAACTTTCGCAATCCAGAGGTGCTGCGCCGCTTCGTCTCGATTATTAACTTCTATATCAATCACGGTGTAAAGGTCTTCCGCCTTGATGCCGTGGCGTTCCTGTGGAAGCGACCTGATAGCAACTGTATCAACCTGCGTGAAACCCACACCATGGTCAGGCTGCTGCGTTCGTTGATCGAGTACCGCGATCCCGAAGCGGTCATCATCACCGAAACAAATGTACCCAACCATGAAAACCTGGCCTATTTCGGCAACGCCAACGAGGCGCATGTCATCTATAACTTCTCCCTTCCGCCGCTGCTGCTCAATACCATGGTAAGTGGCGACTGCACGCACCTGAAGGCCTGGATGATGCGTATGCCACCACCACGGAATGGCACTGCATACCTGAACTTCCTGGCGTCGCATGATGGGATTGGCCTGCGTCCGGTGGAAGGCCTGCTCGATGACCAGGAAGTCGATCGCCTCATCGCCACGATGCGTGCGTTCGGTGGTCGGGTGTCGACCCGCAAGGCGGAGAACGGTGAGGATAAACCTTACGAAATCAACATCAGCCTGCTCGATGCCATGCAGGGAACGATCAGCGGCGGACTCGATACCTGGCAGGTGCAGCGCTTTGTCTGTGCCCATGCCATCATGCTGGCACTGGAAGGTATACCGGCGATTTACATCCACAGTTTTCTCGGCACCAACAACGATGAGCAGGCTGTGGAAGAGAGCGGTCACGCGCGCTCGATAAACCGTCACCGGTGGGACTATGAAGACCCGACCGCGCAACTCAAGGACGATTACAGCCACCACGCACGTGTCTACCGGCGCCTGCGCAAGCTGATCGAGATTCGTCGTGAGCAGCGGGCGCTGCATCCCAATGCCACCCAGTTCACCCTTCAGCTCGGTCCGCAGGTATTCGGTATCTGGCGCCAAAGCCTCGATCGTATGCAAAGCGTTTTCGCCTTGCACAACATATCTGATACCGAGCAAGTCGTTAGCCTGGCGGATCTCAACCTGGTGGCCAACCAGCGCTGGCTGGACCTGATCAGTGGCGAAGACGTCGAAAACCTATCCGGCGAGATCACGCTTAGACCTTACCAGTTTGCCTGGATGAGCAATTACATCTAGTAAGTCGGTTAACTTGCGGACACTAGCCGTTGGCCGGGTTGACTAACTGCTGCTTTCTGCCTGGTTGAAGAGGATGTCGATGAGTTCGTCTGCCTGTCCGAGGTAAGGCGCAAGCCGAATCGGAATATTACTGAGTTCATCTCGTACGCTGTCGACTTCAGCAGGAATATCCTTAACAACATGCCTGCCGGCAGAGAGGAAGTAAGGCATCACGATGATGTCATTTGCACCGTCTGCGGCAGCTGTACGAATCGCATCGGGTATGGAGGGTTCGGCCAGTTCGAGAAACCCCGGGTAGATCTTGTCGAAGTCGCTGTTTCGCCGGGCCATGGCTTGCGCCAGTTCGCGGATTTCATCATTGGAGGCTTCGCGGCGGCTGCCGTGCGCGACGAGTACGAGTGCTTTCATTGATCTACCTGGTGCTATGTTCAAGAAAGTACAAGGCTACCATGCAGCACCCGTAACATAGACATGGCCTGATTCAGGATATTGGTTAATCCGTGCGCCGGTTGGCCACGTGTATGGCCTGGCCGGAGACTGAAAGTGCGGCTTCATGCAGGCTCTCCGATAGCGTCGGGTGGGCATGAATGGTCAGCGCAAGGTCTTCGCTGGACGCTTTAAACTCCATCGCGATGACGGCCTCGGCAATCAGCTCGGAGGCGTTTTCACCGACGATGTGTACCCCGAGGATTTCGTCGCTGTCACGATGGGCCAGCAGTTTCACCAGTCCAGCCGTTTTGCCCATGGCCCTCGCTCGTCCCGATGCAGTAAACGGGAAGCGGCCGACGCGGTAGGGTGTGCCGGCATTGCGTAAGTCCTGTTCACTGCTGCCGGTCCAGGCCAGCTCGGGCTCGGTATAGATGACCCCGGGTATGCTGGCATAATTGACCTCGCCATGCTGGCCGGCAATGATTTCCGCCACGGCCGTACCTTCCGCAGACCCCTTGTGCGCCAGCATCGGGCCGGCGATGACATCACCGATCGCATACACGCCGGGCACACTGGTTTCCCAGTGCTCATCGACGTGGATGCTGCCACCCTGTTCCAGGGCGAGTTCGACCTCCGGCGAAGTGATCTCGTCGCTGCATGGACTGCGACCCACAGCGACGATCAGGCGGTCGAATTCCATTTCGTGATCTTCTTCCGTATGGCTGAATGTCACGCACACGCCGGAATCACCGTTGACCGTTTCAGTCACCCGGGCTTCAAGCCTGATATCGAGCCCCTGCTTGCGAAACTCGGCCAGTGCAATGGCAGCGATGTCGCGGTCGACGGGTGGCAGGAACATGTCCTGTGCCTCGAGCAGGGTCACCTCGGATCCGTAGCGGTTCCATACACTGCCCATCTCAAGCCCGATTACGCCTGCTCCGATTATGCCCAGCCGCGCCGGTACGTCATCAAAATCCAGTGCGCCGGTCGAATCAACAATCCTGTGTCCGTCGATGCGCGCAGCGGGAATGTCCATCGGGCGTGAACCAGTGGCAATGACGACGTGTTCCGCCGTGTATACCCTGACTTTATTATTTTCGTGCTGGCTGACATGTACGTGGCGCTCAGGATGCAGGGTGGCGCGTCCATTGATGCGTTCCACGCCATTGCTTGAAAACAATGTATCGATGCCGTTGGTCAGCTCCGTAACGATGCGCTGCTTGTCCTGCTGTACTGCTGCCAGGTCGAGCGACAGTCCTTGCAGGGATATGCCGGGGTGGGTGTCGGGGCCCTTCAGGGAGGCGTAATGCTCAGAGTTTTCCAGCAGTGCCTTGGAAGGGATGCAGCCGGCATTGAGGCAGGTGCCGCCCAGTACCGGCTGGCCACTGCTGTCCAGCCAGTCATCGATGCAGGCGGTCTTGAGGCCGAGTTGTGCGCAGCGTATAGCACATACATAGCCGGCCGGCCCGGCACCGATCACTATGACGTCAAAGTCGCTGCTCATAGCTCTATCAGCAGCCGGGACGGATCTTCGACTGCCTCCTTGATGCTGACCAGGAACTGCACCGCTTCACGTCCGTCGATGATGCGATGGTCATAAGACAATGCAATGTACATGACCGGCCGAGCAACGATTTCACCGTTCTCCACGACTGGCCGCTGTTGAATCTTGTGCATCCCGAGGATGGCGCTCTGCGGCGGGTTCAGCAGCGGCGTCGACATGACTGAACCGAACACGCCGCCATTGGTGATGGAGAACGTGCCCCCGGTGAGGTCGTCTATCTCCAGTGTGCCGTCCCTGGCGCGTCCGGCGTATTCAATGATACGTGTTTCCAGTTCTCCGAAACCGGCCTTGTCCGCATCGCGCACTACCGGCACAACCAGGCCGCGCGGTGAGCTGACGGCAATGCCTATGTCGTAGTAGTCATGGTAGATGATGTCGCTGCCGTCTACAGATGCATTGATGATCGGATAGCGCTTGAGTGCCTGAACGCTGGCCTTGATGAAAAATGACATGAAGCCCAGCCGAGTGCCGTAGCGTTTCTCGAATTCATCGCGATGGCGACTGCGCGTCGCCATCACGGCCTGCATGTTGATCTCGTTGAAAGTGGTCAGGATGGCTGAGTCATGCTGCACCTGCACGAGTCGCTCGGCAATGCGCTGGCGCAGCCGTGTCATCGGTTCGCGCCGGGTAGTTCGTGCGGATGTCGCGGAATGTTGTACAGGAACCTCGGGAGGAGGTTCACTGGCCCTGGCAGCAACTGTTGTTTCCACGTCCTGCCCGGGCCTGTCAGCCGATAGATGCTGCAGTATGTCCTGCTTGGTGATGCGGCCGTCCTTGCCGCTGCCGTGAATAGATGTCGTATCGATGTCATGTTCCCTGGCCAGCTTGCGCGCGGCAGGGCTCAGCGCGTTGTGCGGGTCGCTTGTCTCCGCCACCGGTGGAGCGGCCGGTGCTTGCTGGTCAGCGGCATCCGGACTTCCTGCCACGACATCATCCACCACGGCGAGCAAATCACCCGGTTTGACCACGTTACCGACCTGGCTGGCATAGCGGGTCAGCACTCCTGCCTGCGGGGCCGGGACTTCGAGGACCACCTTGTCCGTTTCCAGGTCGAGTATGGGTTCGTCTCGTTTTACTGGTTCGCCGGGCTGCTTGTGCAGTGCAACCACCGTTGCATCGGCAATGGACTCGGGCAGTGCGGGGACGCGAATTTCCTGGCTCATCGGTATTCCTCAGGGAGCACTTTTAAGGTGACTGGCGGGTGACTTTCTGTTCAGCAATGCCTGTTCGACCAGCAGGCGCTGCTGAGCGACATGGGTATCGTGCGAGCCAACAGCGGGGGCGGCAGACGCCTCGCGTCCGGCATACTTAAGCGTATGGCGGTTGCTGGCACAGGCCTCCAGGTGATGACGAATCTGGTACCAGGCCCCCTGGTTCATCGGTTCTTCCTGGCACCACGTTACGACACGCGCGTGCTTGTAGGGCAGCAGTGTATTTGTCAGCATCGGGCGGGGGAACGGGTACAGCTGCTCTATGCGAATAATAACGGTGTCGTCGAGTGCCATCTCCTCGCGGCGGGTGTACAAATCATAGTAAACCTTGCCGGTACACAGGATCACGTGGCGTATCGCGTCCGGGTCGTGATCATCCTGTTCCGGTATCAGCTTGAGGAATGACTCCTGTGACAAATCCTCCAGCGTCGACGTGGACATGGGATTGCGCAGCATGCTCTTCGGGCTCATGACTACCAGCGGGCGCCGGAAGGGCTGCAGCATCTGGCGACGCAGCAGGCGAAAGATCTGTGCCGGAGTTGACGGCACGCAAACCTGCATATTGCCCTCTGCGCACAATTGCAAATAGCGCTCCATGCGCGCGGACGAATGTTCCGGGCCCTGGCCTTCGAAGCCGTGCGGCAGCAGCATCACCAGCCCGGTGAGGCGATCCCACTTGCTTTCTGCCGAACTGATGAACTGATCGATGATGACCTGCGCACCATTGGCGAAGTCACCGAACTGGGCTTCCCAGACTACCAGCGCGTTGGGTTCTGCCGTGGCATAACCGAGTTCGAAGCCCAGCACGGCCTCCTCGGACAGCAGCGAGTCGACGACCTGCACGTAATGCTTCTGCTCGGGAATGTTTTGCAACGGGATGAACATCTCGCCCGATTGCTGATCGTGCAGGATGGCCTGGCGGTGAAAGAAGGTGCCACGACCCGAGTCCTGCCCGCTGATACGCACCCAGTAGCCTTCATCGAGCAGCGATGCGTAGGCCATGGTTTCGGCGAAGCCCCAGTCGATACGCAATGCCCCTGCGGCCATCTTGCGGCGGTCTTCCATGATCCGGGCAACGCGCGGATGCAGGGTAAAGCCTCGCGGCAGATGCTGGAGGCTGTCCGTGAGCTTCTGTATCCGGCTGATCTCTACCGTGGTATCGACGCGGGGTATCTCCCCGCTGCGACGATATTTTTGCCAGTCGACAGAATAGCCATGCGTCACGTCGTTCAGTATGTCGCGCGCGACAATTTCTTCAGCGTGGATGCGGCGACGGTAGGTGTCGGTGATCTCATCCACCTGCACGGCTTTCAGCAGGCCCTCATCGACCAGCTTGTCCGCGTACTGCATGCGTGTGGTAGGCAGGGCATTGATCGTGCTGTACATGCGCGGCTGGGTGACCGACGGTTCGTCTGCTTCGCTGTGGCCGTGCCGCCGGTAGCAGATCATGTCGATCACGACATCGCGCTTGAAACGCATGCGGTAGTCGATCGCCAGGTCGACAATGAATACTACGGCTTCAGGGTCGTCGCCGTTGACATGGAAGATCGGTGCTTCGACCATCTTGGCTACGTCTGTGCAGTAGGCCGTTGAACGGGCATCTATCGGGTTGCTGGTGGTGAAGCCGATCTGGTTGTTGATGACGATGTGGATCGCTCCGCCGGTGTGGAAGCCCCGCGCCAGCGACATGTTGAGGGTTTCCATGACCACGCCCTGGCCTGAAAAGGCGGCATCGCCATGGATCAGTACCGGCATGACCTGGTCGTGGTTGCGGTCATTGCGGCGCAGCTGGCGGGCCTTGACCGAACCGATCACGACCGGGTTGATGACTTCGAGGTGCGACGGATTGAATGACAGGGCGAAATGCAGTGCGCCGCCGGGCGTGTTGATGTCCGATGAGAACCCCATGTGGTACTTCACATCGCCGGAGCCGAAGGGCACGTGTTTTTTGCCTTCGAATTCCTGGAACAGCAGGGCCGGTGACTTGCCCATGATGTTGGTCAGAACATTGAGCCGGCCGCGGTGCGCCATGCCAAGGACGATCTCCTCAACCCCCAGTGCACCGCTGTGCTGCAGCAGCTGGTCCAGCAGCGGAATGAGGCTTTCACCGCCTTCCAGGGAAAAGCGTTTTTGACCGACGTAGCGGCTGTGCAGGTATTGTTCGAGTCCCTCGGCCGCCGTGAGCCGTTCGAGTATGCGGACCCGCTTGCCGGGGCTGAAGTCCGGCTGTGACAGGTTGGACTCCAGGCGCTGTTGTATCCAGCGCTTCTTGTCTGTGTTGACGATATGCATGTACTCGGCGCCGATCGAGCCGGTATAGGTCTTTTGCAGCCGGTTGATGATG
Source organism: Arenicellales bacterium (assembly GCA_029287965.1). GTDB lineage: Bacteria > Pseudomonadota > Gammaproteobacteria > BMS3Bbin11 > BMS3Bbin11 > JARFQC01. The sequence goes on along the minus strand of JARFQC010000217.1, from coordinate 926 downwards.
TCAGCCAGGTCAAGGTGGTCCGGTGCAAACAGCGAGCCGGTATGGAAGCGGGTACCCATGTCCTGTTCGGTAAGATGATGATGGGCCGGATCGAGATCGGGTACCGGCTTGCGCAACATGGCGCCGATGGGATCGATGGCCGCGTTCTGGTGTCCGCGAACGCGGTAGGCATTGATCATCCTGAGCACGGCGGACTGCTTGAATGCCGGGGTGTCACCGTTGATCTGCCGGGGAACTTCGAAAGGGGTCAGCTCGACTTCATCGTCCGATACGGGCATGTACTCCGGACTGTCGGATATTCTGTCGAGGTTGGAAAACAGCTTGCGCCAGGTGTCGCTGACGGAGGCGGGGTCATTGAGGTACTGTTCAAACAGTTCCTCTATGTACTCGCTGTTGCTGCCCGGCGCTAGCGAGCCGAAATGAAACACCTTTGCCGTGTCATTCATTTGCTGCTGACCATCTCCTCGCTATTACGGTCAACACGGTTAACCGGGAACGATCACCCTGTTGTTGTTGGGACAAAGTCCTCTTATATGAAGTTCCGCACGTGGACGATCATAGACCCGGTGTAATGAGCGGGCAAGCGGAATTATCTAGGGAAGCTCTGATTAATTCACATGGGATGGGGGTTCGGGGGAAGGCTGCTGATGAGGCAACGAGTAAGCTTTTGATATGACATACCCTTCCCCCGTTAAAAAACTTGCAGGGAGATCTGATTGTTTCGCAAAGCGAATAAATCAGAGCTTATCTACCGCTGTAACCGGCTACCAGCGGGTATAGGGATGGCGACACAGCTCAGTGTTGTAATAGCGGGGGTCTTCAGAGACTTCTTCTCCAGCCCAGCCAGGCAGTTCGGGCTGTTCATCTTCACTGTCGAGTTCTATCTCTGCCACTACCAGCCCGGCGTTGGCACCGGCGAATACATC
>JARFQC010000040.1 GCA_029287965.1 Arenicellales bacterium | reverse complement strand
ACCCAGGTACTGCTGCTGGCCGTTCCTGAACCGAATCTCTTTGCTTCACCACCTGACGCGTATAACGAGATTGCTGCGACCGCTGGGATCCCGGTAATGAATGATATCGTTACTGAATTGCAATTTGACCGTCGTTACAAGTCAGACCCGGTACATCTGAATGAAGCCGGTTATTACCGACTGGCACAAGCCATTTTCGATAAGCTGGAAGGGTGCGGGTCACTCCCCTGATTCTTTCAGAATCACGTATTCACATCACAAACCCAAACCAGGGTTCTGTAAATAAAAAACGGGCGCAGCGTATAACGCTGCACCCGTATTGGGACTACTTTTTACCAGCAGATTAGCTGTAGTAATCAACCATTTCTTCGAGGCGCTTGGCCTTGATCTTACTTGCATGTCCTGCACAGCCGAAGGCTTCGTAGCGAGCCTTGCAGATTTCCATCATGGCATCTGTAGAGGCCTTGAGGAATTTGCGAGGATCGAAGTTAGACGGGTTATCGGCCAGGAACTTGCGAATTGCACCGGTAGATGCCATGCGCAGATCGGTATCGATGTTTACCTTGGCAACACCATGCTTGATACCTTCCTGAATCTCTTCAACCGGAACACCATAGGTCTGCCCCATATCGCCACCGTAGTTATTGATGATCTCCAGCCAGTCCTGTGGAACTGATGAAGAGCCATGCATGACAAGGTGAGTGTTAGGCAGACGCTCATGGATTTCCTTGATACGGTCGATACGCAGAATCTCACCGGTAGGTTCCTTGGTGAACTTGTATGCACCATGTGATGTGCCGATTGCGATGGCCAGGGCATCAACACCAGTCTGCTCAACAAAAGACGCAGCTTCTTCCGCGTCAGTCAGCAGCATGTCCATGTCCAGCTTGCCTTCCGCGCCATGGCCGTCTTCTTCGCCCATTTCGCCGGTTTCGAGTGATCCAAGGCAACCCAGTTCACCTTCCACGGAAACGCCACCTGCATGAGCCATGTCTACGACCTTCTTGGTCACTTCGACGTTGTACTCGAATGTTGCAGGTGTCTTCATATCAGACATCAGAGAGCCGTCCATCATGACCGATGAAAAGCCGGACTGAATGGAACGCAGACAGACAGCAGGTTCTGAACCGTGATCCTGGTGCATAACAATTGGAATATGCGGATACTGTTCGATTGCCGCACTGATCATGTGGCGCAGAAATGCTTCACCTGCATATGACCTTGCTCCGGCAGAACCCTGCATGATGACAGGCGCATCAACAGCGTCGGCGGCCTGCATAATTGAGTGAACCTGCTCCATGTTGTTTACATTGAATGCCGGCATGCCAAAATCGTTTTCAGCAGCGTAGTCCAGCAACTGTCGCATTGATATCAGAGCCATTTCGTTCTCCTTTTGTAGATTGATACTTGGTCGATGTTTAACTAAAAATTAATTCTGTTGCATTATCAGAGCTGATTATTGTGACGGGATGATGGCATCAGCCACACGCACAATCTTCATGGCATTAGTCCCACCCTGCTTTCCGTGCAGGTCGCCCTTGGAAATAATGACCAGGTCATCGTCTTTGACGAAACTTTGCTCACGCAGCAATGAGAGTGCATCGCTGTTCACCTGGCTATGCGAACTGCTGCTAATCTCGAAGGCAATGGGTTCCACACCCCGGAACATTGTCATTCTCCGCAGTGTGCTGTCCTGACCTGACATGGCGTAGATAGGCAGACCGGAACTTATACGAGACATCCACAATGCCGTTGCACCGGATTCAGTCATTGCGATGATAGCCCGTGCCCCCAATCGGTTGGCGGTATACATACACGCTTTGGCAATGGCTTCGTCTACCCGTTCGAAACTGTCATCATTACGAATTTCACTAACAATCTTGCTGCGGTACTTTTCAGCGCCGCGACAGATCCTGTCCATGGCCTCGATTGTTAAAACCGGGTAGTTACCGATGGCAGTTTCTGCCGAGGTCATGACCGCATCCGTACCATCCAGTACGGAATTGGCAACGTCAGTCACTTCTGCACGAGTCGGAATCTGGCTATCAATCATCGATTGCAGCATTTGGGTAGCGGTGATCACCACCTTATCCATTGACCGCGCCTGCATAATTATTTGTTTTTGCACAGCGGTGATTTCAGCATCACCAATCTCAACACCGAGATCACCACGCGCAACCATCAGAACGTCCGATGCCCGAGTTATATCCTCGATATCGTCAATGGCCTCAGCACGTTCTATCTTGGATACGATCCATGCATGACCACCCGCTTCCTGCAGTAAACGGCGCGCCTCTTCAACATCACTGGCACATCTGACGAATGAGACAGCGAGAAAGTCCGCATTGATGGATGCAGCAACCTTGATGTCCTGCTTGTCTTTCTCGGTCAGCGCATCTGCAGAGAGGCCACCACCATGCCGGTTGACGCCTTTGTTGTTAGACAACTTGCCGCCAACCGTAACAACGCAATTGATTTTATCTCCTTCAACATCGTCAACGGTCAGCACGATCATGCCGTCATCGAGCAGAAGCACATCACCTGCGTTTACATCCCTGGGTAGCGCCTTGTACGTCAGTCCGACGCCACTCTCATCGCCGGCATCACGATCGAGAGACGCATCCAGCACAAAAGAGGCACCTTGCTTGAGCATGACGCTGTCATTGACGAAACGTTCAATACGGATTTTGGGCCCTTGAAGGTCGGCCAATATGCCAATATGCCTGCCTGCTTTGGCAGCGCGCTCCCGAATTAGCCTGGCGCGCTCCATGTGAGCTTCCGGGCTACCATGCGAGAAGTTCACCCGGAATACATCAACACCGGCCTGGATGACTTTATCCAGCATCTCGGCGCTTTCGGTCGCCGGTCCGATAGTGGCGACAATCTTCGTTCGCCTAGGGTTGCCCATCAGTGGACTCCTGAATTGTTGTCCGGACGTTCATTCGATCTCATCGTCCGGGTTATTTCTATGCTGATGCTTTTTCTTCAAGCATGGCTACGGCAGGCAGCTTCTTACCTTCGAGAAACTCGAGGAATGCTCCACCGCCTGTTGAGATGTAGGATACTTTTTCGCTGATGTCGTATTTGTCCACTGCTGCCAGTGTGTCGCCACCGCCTGCTATTGAAAAAGCAGCAGAATCTGCGATTGCCATGCCCAGCACCTGTGTGCCTTTGCCGAACTGGTCAAACTCAAACACACCGACCGGACCGTTCCATACAATAGTACCGGCTGCCTTCATCATTTCTGCGAAGTGTGCCGCAGTATCAGGGCCGATATCGAAAATCATGTCATCATCCTCTACGTCTGCAACAGCTTTTACGGTTGCTTCAGCAGATTCGGAGAATTCCTTGCCTACGACTACATCTGTTGGTACCGGTATTTCTCCGCCCTTGGCCTTGGCGGCTTCCATTAAACGCTTTGCTTCAGGAATCAGATCCTGTTCGTACAATGACTTGCCTACATTGTATCCAGCCGCAGCGATAAACGTGTTTGCAATACCGCCGCCCGGGATCAGTTGATCTACAACACCTGACAGAGATTCCAGAACAGTCAGCTTGGTGGAAACCTTTGAACCACCGACGATGGCTGCCATGGGGCGTGCAGGATTGTCCAATGCCTTACCCAGTGCTTCAAGCTCACCTGCCAGCAGCGGTCCGGCACATGCAACAGGAGCGTATGTTCCAGCCCCATGAGTAGATGCCTGTGCACGATGCGCCGTACCGAAAGCATCCATCACATAAATATCGCATAACGCCGCGTACTTGCGCGACAGGTCTTCGGCGTTCTTCTTTTCGCCGATGTTAAAACGAACATTTTCAAGCAGAATCACTTCGCCGTCCTGAAGTTCTGGTGCGGCATCGAGGTAGTCTTTGACCAGTTTCACTTCATTGCCCAGTGCATCACTGAGATAGTCGGCTACCGGCTGCATGGAGAATTCATCCTCGGGCTTGCCTTCTGTTGGACGTCCGAGATGCGACATGAGCATGACGCGTGCACCAGCCTTGATGCAGTGCTCTATAGTTGGCATGGAGGCACGAATACGCTTGTCGGATGTAACCTTGCCATCTTTAACAGGGACGTTCAGGTCCTGACGAATGAGTACGCGCTTACCGGCCAGATCCAGGTCGGTCATTTTTATGACGGACATATGCAGCTCCTTAAAACAGAAATACTAAAAATCGAAAGTTGTTTGCTAAATAGACTTATTTAACAAACAACTCTCAGGAACCGGGACGGGCTGACTGCCCGCACCGGATCTTGAAAGTGTTTGAGTTGCTTTTAGTTCGCGGCAACGTGGCGAACGAAACGCAGCATGTTGCAAGTGTAGCCGTACTCGTTGTCATACCAGGAAACGAGTTTGACGAATGTACCGTCAAGGGCTATGCCTGCTTCAGCATCAAAAATTGATGAGTAGCCAACACCGCGGAAGTCGGTAGATACGACTTTTTCATCGGTGTAGCCCAGTGTTTCGCTCATCGCGCCGCTTTCCGAGGCATCTTTCATCGCAGCACAGATGTCTTCGTAAGATGCGTCACCGTTCAGCTCGACTGTCAGGTCGACAACTGAAACGTCAGATGTCGGTACGCGGAACGCCATACCTGTCAGCTTGCCGTTCAGCTCCGGCAGGACAACACCTACAGCTTTTGCGGCGCCGGTAGAAGAAGGGATAATGTTTTCGAGGATGCCGCGACCACCGCGCCAGTCCTTCATGGAAGGGCCGTCAACAGTCTTCTGGGTTGCTGTAGCAGCATGAACAGTAGTCATCAGGCCACGCTTGATGCCCCACTTGTCGTTCAATACCTTGGCGACCGGTGCCAGGCAGTTCGTGGTGCATGATGCGGCAGATACAATTGCCTGGCCGGCATAAGTTTCGTGGTTAACACCGTAAACGAACATGGGGGTGCCATCTTTTGAAGGTGCACTCTGTACTACTTTTTTAGCGCCTGCATCGATGTGCTTCTGGCAAGTTTCTTCAGTGAGGAAGAAGCCTGTACATTCGATAACCAGTTCTGCGCCGATTTCGTCCCATTTAAGATCGGCCGGGTCGCGTTCTGCGGTCAGGCGAATGGTCTTGCCGTTAACGACGAGGTTGTTGCCGTCAACTGCGATGTCACCGTCGAAACGACCGTGAACCGAGTCATATTTCAGCATGTAGGCCAGGTAATCTGCATCCAGCAGGTCGTTGATGCCGACGACTTCGATGTCAGAGAAATCCTTGGCGATAGCACGGAATGCCATGCGGCCGATACGGCCGAAACCGTTAATACCTACTTTTAGAGACATGTATAAATCCTCCTAGTAAAAGGGATGTGTAGAAAGTGAAAAGTAATTAGTTTTTAAAGTACGCTTTCGACAGCGTTGACGACGTTGTCGACAGTGAAACCGAACTCCTTGAAGAGTTCACCTGCCGGGGCAGACTCGCCGAAACGATCAATGCCGACGACAGCACCATCTATGCCAACGTATTTGAGCCAGAAACCGGTCACGCCCGCTTCAACCGCAACGCGGGCCCTTACAGATGAGGGCAGCACAGATTCACGATAGTCCGCGTCCTGCGCATCAAAGGTATCGGTGCTAGGCATAGACACGACACGGACGTTCTTGCCGCTCATGGCTGCCGCTGCACCCATGGCCAGGGCCACTTCGGAGCCGGTCGCGATGATTATTGCGTCAGGCGTACCATCGCAGTCTTTCAGTATGTATCCGCCACGTTCGATATCGGCAATCTGGCTGTCGCTGCGAGCCTGATGGTCGAGGTTCTGACGTGAGAAAATCAGTGATGTCGGACCGGTTGTATTCTTGACCGCCATCTTCCATGCAACGGCAGATTCGACCGCATCACAGGGGCGCCATACCGACATATTCGGCAGCATGCGCAATGTGGCAGTCTGTTCAACCGGCTGGTGAGTAGGACCGTCCTCGCCCAGACCGATCGAGTCATGGGTATAGACCTGGATGTTCTGCACCTTCATCAATGCCGCCATGCGCAGTGCATTGCGGGCATACTCGGAGAACATCAGGAAAGTCGCACCGTAAGGAATGAAACCGCCATGCAGGGCGATACCGTTCATGATGGCAGTCATACCAAATTCGCGAACACCGTAGTTGATGTAATTGGCGTCAGGCGTATGGTCACGCATCGCAACAGATTCGTTAACGAAGGTCAGATTGGATCCTGCCAGGTCTGCAGAGCCGCCCATGAATTCCGGCGTGAACGGGAAAAGGCCCGCAATCGTGTTCTGTGACGCCTTGCGGCTGGCGATAGATTCGCCTTTTTCGCTGACTGACTTGATGAATTCATCGGCCTTCGCATCCCAGCCTGCTGTCAGTTCACCGGCCATGCGGCGTTCGAATTCAGCGGCCAGCTCCGGATGGGCAGCCTTGTAAGCGGCCATTTTTTCATTCCAGGCCTGCTCTGCTGCTGAGCCTTTATCCTTAGCACTCCAGTCGGCATATACATCTTCGGGAATGACAAACGCATCATGCTCCCAGCCAAGTTCCTTGCGTGTCAGGGCGATTTCTTCATCACCCAGTGGTGCGCCGTGGCAATCTTCCTTACCACCCTTGTTTGGAGAACCGAAACCGATAGTGGTTTTACAGCAGATAATTGATGGCTTGTCACCAGCGGCCCTGGCTGACTCGATTGCGGCCTTGATGGCATTCGAATCGTGACCATCGACATTCTCTACTACATGCCAGCCATAGGCTTTGAAGCGAGCTGGCGTGTCATCGGTAAACCAGCCGTCTACCTCTCCGTCGATGGAAATATTGTTGTCGTCGTAGAATGCAATCAGCTTGCCCAGGCCAAGTGTGCCAGCCAGTGAGCATGACTCGTGCGAGATGCCTTCCATCAGGCAGCCATCGCCAAGAAAGACATAAGTGAAGTGATCAACGATCTCGTGGTCGTCACGATTGAAATGAGCGGCTAGTACTTTTTCAGCAATCGCCATGCCGACACCATTTGTGATGCCCTGGCCGAGGGGGCCTGTAGTGGTTTCAATACCGGGTGCATATCCGTATTCAGGGTGACCCGGAGTCTTCGAATGCAGCTGACGGAAATTCTTCAGATCGTCGATGCTCAGATCATACCCGGTCAGATGCAGAACGGAATACGGCAGCATGGAGCCATGGCCGTTGGACATGATGAAACGGTCCCGATCCACCCAGTCAGGGTTTTCCGGGTTGTGATTCATGTAATCGTTGTACAGGACCTCGGCAATATCCGCCATGCCCATCGGGGCGCCAGGATGGCCGGAATTGGCTTTTTGTACTGCATCCATGGCAAGAGCACGAATGGCATTAGCCAGAGTACGGCGGTCGGTAGTTGCTGACATGGAAGTCTCCCTTGAGAAAAATTGGTGATGCTTGCTAAGCGGCCTGCATGCTTTGTCAGGCGCTCCCTGTGAGGCGAAACGGCCCCGTCCTGCAGGTTAGGTTACTGAACAGGATCGTAGGGATTTCTAATTGTTGCAGGTCTGCCCCCCGGATATCCGAGTCCAGCCCGCCTGAATAAAGGCGGCAATTCTCCCTTACTTCAGCCGCTACGGCAATAGCAGAAGCGATGGCCTGCCCGACACGACGCACGAATTCTGGGTAAATCTGCCGCATTATCAGAACCGGCCAAACAAGCCCTATTCCCCACCGCGAATGCACAAATCCGCACAGCAAAATGAACAACGGTTATGTATCGAGCATGCAACAACTTTCGGAAAAAGTGCATTGATTTCATGCTGGCTAGGCATTGCACAAGATGTATCATTTGCGCAACTAAGAAACCAAATGCATCATGCCTTGTTTTAATATACATATAGTCTATTTTTATTATTAGCTGACAATCCAGAATCAGCATTGATAAATCAATAACACGGATAAAATATTTCTATATGAGGAGACACCATGTTTGCACGTTTGTCCTGTCTGCACGCAACGAAGAAAGAACGCCTGAACATAAATCTGGCAACAACAGCCGCTGCCATCATCGCCACGGCCCTGGCTCTGCCTTCGCCCTCGCAGGCTCTTGCTCAATCCAGCCTGGTACTGGCAATCCAGCCGATTCAGAGCGAGGAAAAAACGGCTGAAGTATTTCAGCCCATGGCTGACTACATTCAGACAGTTACGGGGATTCCTACTTCGATAAAGACCTATCCGAATTTCATTTCATACTGGTCAACAACGCAAAAGCCAGGCAGCTACGACCTCGCACTGGACGCCGCACACTTTACTGACTACCGGATCGTAAATCAGGCGTTTCAGCCCCTGGCTAAACAGGAAGGATCCGTGTCATTTTCACTTATAGTAGGTGAGGACTCGCTGGTATTCGATGCAGAGGAGCTGGTTGGTAAAAAAATTGCAACGCTGGGTGCCCCCAGCGTCGGTGCAGTCAGGCTCAATGAAATATTCGACAACCCTGTCCGACAGCCCCTGATCATCGAGACCAACAATTCTCAACAAGCCATGGAAATGCTGCTTGCCGGAGAAGTGGATGCAGCGATTCTGCCGACACCTATCGTGAGTCAGCGCATGAGTGGTGAAGGGGGCCTGAATGTCGTGATGACAACCGATCCGCTACCCAGCATTACGCTATCAGCTTCGCCCCAGGTTGGGGATGATGTCCTGAATACCTTGAGAGATGCTTTCCTCAACGCGGAGCAGACAGATGCCGGGAAGGCCATGCTGAGCAGCACCAACCTGCCTGCCTTTGAGGCAACCGAAACGACTCTTTATGAAAACCAGGCCGAATTGCTGGAGGACTTCTGACCAGCAGCAGTATGCTAGGCGGCGTTTGAAATTGCCATGAGGTCGGGCACTACAGCAGATTCATCCTCATACCTGAAACTGGTCTGGATGTAACTGCTGTCGAGCTCGCTGTCATCATCTGACTCGATATCACCTGTCAGCAGACGTGATCTCGGGTCATGCATGGAGACAATCGCGAAGAACTGTTCTTTATCGGCTCCTTTCCAGGGATAGAACACGCATACCTTGCTGCGCCGGCTGTACTGGGGCTGCTCACCTGTTACCAGCTTCTCGAACGAGAACACGGGCACACTCACACCCCGCCATTGCATGGTACCCATCAGCTTATCATTGTCATCGGTATCGGTGATGTTCAACGGCACGATTTCAGCTACCGCTGCGCTGGGTACAACGACGTTAAGGTTTTCCATCGGTATGATGAGACAACGTACCGCGCTAGTCGATTCTGTTTCCATCTTTCTGTTATGCCTCCATCATACTGCTGATTTTTCTGGAACTGTCGGCCGGCAATACTGAATTGATTGCCTCCATGAGTTCCTGTTCCTGGTACGGCTTGGTCAGATACAACGTTGCCCCCAGCTCCATAGCCCTGTTGCGGTGTTTGGCGCCCGACCTGGAAGTAATGATGATGATCGGAATATCCTTGTAATGAGGATCGTCGCGCACCTGCTCCGTTAACTCATAGCCATTCATGCGTGGCATCTCTATATCAACCAGCATCACATCCGGCAGCTTTCCTTCAGCCAGTTGCTCCATCGCATCCACACCGTCTGTCGCAAGCATGGTGTCGACTTTGTATTTGCTCAGGTTTCTCTCGGTAACACGACGTACAGTCAATGAATCATCGACCACCATGATCGTCGCATTGGCCTGGTCCGTGTCATCAAGTTCGGCGACAAGGCTGGCCTGGTCTAGGTCTTCGTACTCAACCATGCGGGTATGCCAGAGATCGACCAGATCCAGTATCAGGATCACCTGGCCTTCTCCGATAATCGTCGCACCCTCGACACCGTCCAGTGCCGCAATCTGGACACCCACGGGCTTGATCACGATTTCAGTAGCATACAAGAGCTCATCTACACCAATGGCTATCTGGCCTGCAGCGGTGTTCACCATCAGCACCGGTATCTTGCCTTCGTCTTCCAGGTGATGAACCAGCCCCAGGCGCTCAACCAGGGCCATGTACGGGAATTCCTGGTTGCCGATTTTCAGCTTGCGGTTGCCGTCCGAATCTGAAATCAGGTTCCTGGTCTTTGCCATCGTAATGGTCTGGATCGAGATCAGCGGCACAGCAAACTTACGTCCACCGGCATTGATAACCATGGCCTGGGTAACCGACAAGGTCAGCGGAAGGCGGATGAAAAATTTTGTTCCTGCGTTCATTTCGGTAGACAGGGATACCGAGCCGCCCAGCTGCTTGATGTCGCTCTGAACGACATCCATGCCTACGCCACGGCCCGCCACCTGGGAAACCTTATCCGCGGTTGAGAATCCAGGCAGGAAGATCAGGTTTGCCAGATCGTCATCGGACAGCTTGAGACCCTTTTCGATCAGCTTGTTCTCGACCGCTTTCTTTTGAATCTTCTTGAGATCCAGTCCACGGCCATCGTCACCGAATTCAATGATGATATCTTTGCCTTCACGACGAATCACCAGGGACAGGTTGCCTTTCTTGGGTTTGTCACGCTTTGTGCGTACGCCTGCAGTTTCAATGCCGTGTGCAATCGAGTTTCTGATCAGGTGCTCCAGCGGCGGTACGATCTGGTCGATTACGTTTCTATCCAGCTCGACTTCCCCACCCTTGACGGTCAGATTGACCGGTTTGTCCAGTTCCCTCGCCGTTTTGCGCGTGAGTTGCCTGAGTCGCGGCATCAGGGTGGAAAAAGCCACCATGCGCGTCTGGGTCAGGCCTTCCTGCAAGTCGGTATTCAACCTTGACTGCTCTGCCAGCAGCATTTCTACGTCACCGGCAAAGTTGTCCATACCGCTCTGGATCATCATCAGGTCATTCAGGCCTTCTGACAGGTTGCGCGACAGGAATTGCAGCTGGGTATAGCGGTCAAATTCAAGCGGATCGAAATCTTCTTCGGCAGATTCCAGGTCCCCGCCAGTCGAAGCGAGTATCTGGGTATCCGCCTGGATTTCCAGTTCTCTGAGCTGCGTCTGGAAGCGGCCGATACTGTTATGCAGTTCCGCAAGATTGTCTTTGAAGTTGGTGACCATCTGCTGGATACGCGAGCGTGAGATACTGACCTCGCCGGCATAGTTGGCAAGCGTACTGAGCAGGTCTGCATTTACCCTGATCTGATTCTGACTGACTTTCCTGGTCTCAGACAGTTTCGCAGCAGGCAGTTCCTCTTCAGCGGCATGCCTGTCGATTTTAAGAAGAGCAAGCTCGGCATGCTCTTCTTCTGGCACCGGCTCGACAACTTCGGGCTCGGGTGCAGGAACGGGTTTCTTCTTTTTAACAGCCTTACTGGCACCGGCTGCCAGGAAGCCTGTCAATCGACTGTCCAGTTCCCCTGCCTGGCGTGCAAATTCATTGCTCAGTGGCTGTTCGACCATCTGCAGCAGCATGTCATGAACTTCTTCAATCAGGTCGAATAACCTGTCTTCGGTGGCATGGCCGGCTTTTTCTGCCTTGTCGAGTAGCGTTTCGGCGTTATGCGCCAGGTTGCCGACACTCATGATGCCAGTTGATCTCGCGCCACCTTTTATAGTGTGGAAGATGCGTTTGATTTCGGTACTGGCCTCTACCGAGTCTGGTTGGCCGCGCCATTCATCCAGTGCCTCGTGGAAACGCGACAGCAAATCGGTTGCTTCTTCGCGGAAAATCTCAACGAGTTCATCATCCAGGTCTTCTTCATTTGCGACCATGACCGGGGCAGCTTCTTCTACTTCAGCTTCTTCTACTTCGGCCTGTTCTACTTCAGCCTGTTCTTCGGCGACTACATCTTCAAGGTCTTCCAGACGCTGCCTGGACTGACCGGTCAGCTGTTCATATGCGTTCAGGAGATCATCACCCGGGACGGCTGGCTGCTGTAGCACGTTGAGCAGCTGGGTGCCCAGTTCATGTGACGACCCGAGGAGATCTATATCCGACTCACTCAGGTTAAGCTTTCGGACAGTCAGGTCATTGATCAGGTTTTCCAGTGACTCGAATGCATCTGCCACTTGTTCCAGCCCAACAGACCGGGCGCTTCCACGAAGGGTATGTATCAAGCGGTGCAATAGTTCAGATGACGGGCAGCTGTCTTGTTCCCTGCATTGCGCAACTTCCTGCTCCAGGTCGGCCAGGTACTGCGAGATCTCCGAAGTATAGATGTCCCGCACCGTGTCGGACTGCAGAGGTACAGGCAGACCGCTAAGCAGTTCACTGACAGCGATTTCTTCAAGGACCTCTTCAGCGACCTCTTCGGCGACCTCTTCGGCGACTTCTTCAGCGACTTCCTCACCGCCGACAAGAGACGCGATCATTGCTTTCCAGCGATCAGGATCTACGCCTGACTCATCATGCTGCTCAAGACCGTCCAGGTAGCCGGGCAGTTCACTGATGGCTTCGTCGAGCAAGCTGAACATGGCGTCATTCGCGCTGTATTTACCGGCGATGACGTCATTGAGCATGTCTTCGATCTGCCAGGCATATTCACCAAAATCGACAGCACCGGACATTCGTCCGCTGCCCTTCAAGGTATGGTAGCAGCGGCGCAGGGTAGTTAATGATTCTTCGTCTGCAGGGTTTTCACGCCACTTGGCAAGCATCTCTGCGCTTTGATCGGTAATTTCCCTTGCCTCTTCAAGGAAAAATTCGAGAATCTCATCATCGAAGACGGCTTCCTTCTGAGGCGCTTCCGATTCGCGCTGCTCGGCTTCTTCTGCTGCCTGCTCTTCGGCATGCTGAACTGCCGCTTCGGCTTCCGCATGAGCAACCTCGGCATCTTCCATCGCCGTTTCAGTCTCTTCAGGATGCTCTTCCAGCTCTTCAACGACGATGTCAGGCTCTGCGGCACCGTGATCGACATGGCCGGTTGCCTCATCGACAACAGGTCCGGATGCGGCCTTCTCCTCGACATCACTGCCGTCGTCAGGGAGTTCTGCCACGAGTGTTTCAAGTGTTGACAGCGACTGGTGAAAAGTCGAAGTAATGTCATCCGTTAACAGCTCGGGGTCTTCCGACAACATTGTGACCAGCCTGGACACTTCCGCCGCAATCTTCTCAAGGCTTTCGTTCTGGTAGCGTCGCGCAATAGCGATGATCGCAGCCATATCCTTCTTCAGGTTGGCCAGGTGCAGCGGGTCTTCCGGATTTCGCAGCCAGTCATCCGCACCGTCACGGATATTTCTCACCCGTGAAAGTGCAGTCGCCTTGTCAGTAATACTGGATGGTGCAGCCAGCAACAGGCTTTCCATGGCCCGTTCCAGCATCAGGTCGTTGACCGGCCGTTCGTGCTGCAGGTTCTCTACATATGCCTCGATGGCTGTGATGGCAAGCGCGGTGGTTTCCACCTGCTCTGTCGAAGGCCTGAACCGGCCTTCAGACATATTGGTAATCTGTTCGTTGATCAACGCCATCAACTCAATGGCACGCTGCCTTTCGAGTATCTCCAGGGCACCCTGAATCTGGGCCATTTTTTCCGGAAGTATCTTCAGGAATTCAGGCAAGTGTACATTCTTGGAGAACTGTTCGAATCGCTCTACGACACTGGCCAGGTTGGTGGCTATTTCCTGTGCTACGACTTTTACAAGCTGGGAATACTCGACATCGGTCAGCGTTCCTTCTTCTTCAATATCATAACCATCGGTCTGTACGGCCTTGAATTGCGTATCGCCTGTCCTGAAGCGATGCAAATCCCTGGCGGCTATATCGACGTTTTCCTCCCAGTTGGAAGCCGGGTTGTCGAGCTCTGTACATGCTGTTTCAAGGCTTAGTATGCCGCTTGCCATTTCCATCGACAGCGAGCCGTCAGTACTTAACGCTCCCGACTCGTAGGCAAGACAGGCGTGAGTCAGTTCTTCTACCAGTGCCTGCAGGCGCGGCTTGTTGATGACATCCACGGCCCCGCGAATCTTGTCCAGGCTGGCGATTACCGGCTCAAGTGAGTTCGCATCCGGCTTGGCAGGATCCACATAATCGTCCATCACGCGACGGGCTTCGGCAACTTCTTCACCCATAGCCTTCATCACGGACTGCAGCACTTCGGGAGATGTGGCTTCAAATATTTCGCCCATGCTCTGGAGATGTTCGCCGCCTACCAGTTCATCGAGATCGAAAGCCTCCTTGATTTCGGTAACGTATTTGCCGTCGCTGGTCGCCTTACCGACGTGATAAAGCATTCTGCGCAGCAAGTCTTCGGATGGCGTTTTGACCAGCGTCGATTCGCCACTGTCAATAACGCGCTTGAGTTCCTGTTCAAGACCGGCAAACAGGCGCCGTACATCCACATCCGCATCCAGCCCCCCATCCATGCGCGCCTCGGTAACAGCGCGGCCTATCCACCATATCTGTGCGGAGGCATCAAAGCGGGAAATCTGCTGAAGATGATTGAACAGCAGCGCAATAGTTTGTACCGGCTGCTTGCTGTCCGGCTGACGGAACATGGTGACCATCGCCGCGACCAGTTGCTTGCGCGCATGCCCGGCTTCAACGACAAAATTCTCATCACTCAGCCGGTTGCCCTGCGACTTGTCTTTCTCAGGGTAGATGTCGAGATCCGGGTTAAAAAGATCAAACTCGGATACGGGATCCGCGTCATGCAGATTACGCATCTCGTTGATGAGCGACGTAAGTGCAACGATGGAATCGGGATAGCCAGCGTGCAGACGGGCGATGTACGTGGTCAGGCTCAACACTCCACGGGAGAGTATCTCGAGGTTTTCCTCCACTGGCGGAATCTTGCCGTCGATCAGGCCTTCACAGACCTGCTCAACCTCATTGGCCAGACGGGCAGCGCCATCCAGCTCAACCATTTGCAGTGTACCGGAGACCTGGTGCAGGAAGGCGAGCCCCATGCGCAGTTGGCTCGTATCGTCGGGATTGCCTGCGAAGGTTTCCAGGGCCAGGCGAGTCTGCTTGAGAGACTCGTCAATTTCGCCCTTCACCCAACTAAAGGTACTGGGATCTACTCGGCTCATGCGCGCTACACTTTATAATGGATTATCAGTTAGTTATGTACAGTTCAAGCCGGCAGGCGGAAACCGGATACAGACGCCTTGAGCTGCTGCGCAAGTACTGAAAGTCGACCAACCGAGTCAGCGGCCTCACCCGCAGTCTCAGACGTTTGTGACGAAACTTCGCGAATTTTCACCATGGATTCGGATACGGAAGTAGCCTGCTCTGACTGGGTACTCGCCGTATTGGCCATTGCACCAATCAGGGTCGAGAGTTCCTCCGATACATTTTCAATCTCACCCAGGGCACGACCGGCTTCATCGGCCAGTCGGGTGTTTTCAACCACTTCACGTGTTGATTCTTCCATCGAGACCACCGCCTCGTTAGAGTCAGACTGAATGTTGCCGACCAGTTCGGAAATCTGCTTGGTCGCTTCAGCTGAACGTTCAGCCAGTCGCTGTACTTCGTCCGCAACCACCGCGAATCCGCGTCCCGCTTCACCGGCCATGGCCGCCTGAATCGATGCGTTGAGTGACAGAATGTTGGTTTGCTCGGCGATGTCGTCAATCAGGCCGACGATTTCGCCAATCTGCTGCGAGCTTTCACCGAGACGCTTGATTCGTTTACTGGTTTCCTGAATCTTGTCGCGCATACTGTTCATTCCGCGAATCGTCGTTTCCACCGCTTCGGCACCCTGCTTGGCGAGTACAACCGAGCCCTGGGCAACGTCCGCAGAACCTGCCGCACTTTCCGACAACTGGTTCATTGAATTGGCCACCTCTACGATGTTCTCCGTTGCGCGACCAATTTCCTCAGCGTTTTCATTGGACTGGTTCTTCAGTGCGTCGGTACGCTGGCGGGTTGTTTCAGACTCAGTACCCACCTGCTCGGACGCCTCGTTGATCTGGGTTACCAGCGTGCGCATCTCGAGCACCGCGTAGTTCATGGAGTCAGCAATCGCGCCCGTCACCTGGTCGGTCACCTCCGCTTCGATAGTCAGGTCACCGTCAGCGAGATCGCCCATTTCATCAAGCAGTTTCAGAATAGCGGCCTGGTTCTGCTTGTTGACTTCATTACTCTCGGCCTCACGACGGCGTGCGCTGTTGATCACCGAGCGAATGAACATCAGGAAGAAGAACAGTGCGGCAGCACCGAAGATGAATGGCAGGAACTGAACATACTTAATGTTGGAATAGAGGTTCTGGTAGCTCGCCACGAGGAACTCGACACTGGCCAGAAATCTGTCCGAGTTCTCCGCAATACGCTGCGCGGAACGCTGCGAGACGAAGAACTCAGTAACCACCTGCTGTGCCTGCGTGATACGTTCATTGAGCTGGTTGAACACTTCGTCCGAGGCATCAATCTTCGCAATTACCGCCGGGCTGGCCTTGCGGCGAAGGCCGCGATTGATTCGCTTGAACAGCTTGGCATCCTTACCAAACTGCGTCGCCGCAACGGCCGCATCCAGGCCGCCCAGGGCGAACACGTTTACGTCCTTGGTAATTCGCTGGCTCCAGGTACGCTGACTGCCTGCGCGGGCGATAAGCTTGGGGCTGGCTTCCTCTTCGATCAGCGCCTCAACGACTTCATCCGCGGTGGCCAGCAGCAGCGGTGACAGCTGGTTGATCTCCGCCACGTTCTGACGAATGGAGAGCAGTGCATCCTTGTTGGCCTCAATGGCCGCCACGTCCTTATCCAGTGTCGACCAGAGTTTCACGACCGGTGACAGGGCTACTTGCTGAATTTCTTCAGGTGAAGCCGGCATGCTGTCATTGCCGTTGCTCAGGCCATCCAGAATACCGTTAATGCGGTTACGCGACTGGCTCAGGGTTTTAAATGCAGATTCGTTTCCGAGAACGGCCTCACGCGAGTCCTTGGCAACCCTCTGGGACAACATCAACAGCAGCGAAGCTTCCTCGGTGTACTGCGCCTTCAATGCCGTTGCATTGGTCTGCCAGGTCAGGACGGCAATCAGACCGATGATCGACACGACCATGGCGACACCCATGAAGGTCAGGTTGTTGAACAGCTTACCGATAGCACTCTCTTCAGCGGGTCCGGACGCGGTCGATGACTCGGGTACGATATCCGCCAGGCTGTCGTCAGCTAAATTCTTGTCTTCTTCTGCCATTGCACTTCCCTCTCAATAGTTCATATGAACAATAAAACGTTATTGAAAATTCCTTGACTGCTCAGGCGGCCACCTGCCGGAATGTCCTGTCTTCTACAAGCTTGTTAATGTCGAATACCAGCCACTGCTCCTGCTCCTTCGACAGGCCGCCGATGACATATGGCGCCAGGCTGTCCGGCACGCCCTCCACGGCACAGCGGTCCTGCACCGGATCAAAATGCCTCAGGCCCTGCAAGCGGTTGACCAGGATGCAGCCCTGCAGGCTGTCATCATTAATGACAATCAGGCGTGAGTACTGATCAATGGCAACCGGTTCGTAACCAAGATAGGCCTGCAGGTCTACTACCGTCAGCAAGGTGCCACGCACGTTTGCAATCCCGCGCATCCATGAGCGCGTGCGTGACACAGGCGTCAGCGGGACGACCGGGACAACTTCACGAATCTGGCCCATTGCGGTTACCAGTTGTTCATCACCTACCCTGAAGCCCAGACCGACCCATTGTTCGGCAATTACCTTTTCTTCCGGGAGGGAGACGTCGGCGTCGTGAACCGCCTGCTCCATCTGGTTTAGCAGAGTGATCGGGTTCACAGCGATTCCAGCACCTTTACGAGTTCATTTTCCTGTACCGGCTTGGTGAGATACTCATCTGCACCCTGGCGCTTGCCCCATACCTTGTCGGTATCCTGATCCTTGCTGGAAATAATTATGACGGGTATGCCTGCGGTATCGGGATCTTTTTTAATTTTTCTGGTTGCCATGAAACCATTCATTTCAGGCATCACAACATCCATCAGGATTACGTCGGGTTTTTCGTCCTTGGCCATGGTTATTGCTTCTGCTCCGTTGCTGGCCGTGACGATGTTTGACACGTCATGCCGCTTGAGAATATCTACAACCATGTGCAACTCCGTGGGGGAGTCGTCAACCACCATTACTTTATTGAAATTCATTCAGGCGCTCCTCGCTAATCGTTATACTGCCCGCTGAAATAAGTGCATTACTGCTCTTTGTTAACCATTCGCAGCTTCGTCCTGTTGCACATACTTATTGATTGCATCGACCAGGTCATCCTGGGTAAAAGGCTTGTGTATGTGCTGCTCTGATCCGGCCAGCTTGCCCCTGGCGCGGTCGAATAACCCGTCCTTGCTGGACAACATGACGACAGGTGTACTGCCGAACTGCTTGTTGTTCTTGATCAGCGCACAGGTCTGGTAACCGTCCAGCCTGGGCATCATGATGTCGATGAAAATTATGTCGGGATGCTGATCCGTCACGACGGACATTGCCTCGAAACCGTCAGCTGCAGTGATGACCGTGTAACCTGCGCGCTTTAACAGCGTCTCCGCAGTCTTGCGGATCGTGTTACTGTCATCGATGACCATGACTTTAACGCTCATACTCGTACCATGGATTGTGTGTGTTGCGGGGATGCCATTTTTACTCCATCCAGATTCTTTTTTAATGTTTTTTCTTTAATTTTAGTTATAAGTTCTTATTTAGTCTTAGATAGCATAAAGATCAATGCATTTCCACAGACGACTGCAACATATAAAAAACTGCTTGATAAATCGCCAAATTTCAGCAGCACGAGCCACTCCATTCATGTCGATACAGCAGGAGTTTTGCTATCATGCTTGCGTGTAATTTTCTCCTGACTCAACAGAGTCTAGACCAGCTTCGGCAATAATAAAGGACTTATTTCAAACAATGAGCGCAGTACCGAACCTGACCACCGCCCTGACCGGCCCGCTGCAGGAGATAGAAAGCCACTTCCTCAGCAACCAGACTGAAATCGAACACTGGTTCCGCTCACAATGGATGGCAACACAAGCCCCCTTCTACGGATCCGTCGATCTGCGCAATGCCGGCTTCAAGCTGGCACCCGTGGACACGAACCTGTTCCCGGCCGGCTTCAATAATCTCAATCCGGCCTTCCTGCCGTTGTGTGTCCAGGCAGTCCAGGCCGCCATCGAGCACCTTTGCCCCAATGCAAGGCGCCTGATCATCGTTCCCGAGTCACATACCCGAAACCTCTTTTATCTAGAGAGCCTGGCCACGATCAGGGACATTATTGAAAAGGCCGGGCTGCAGGTGCGCATCGCGCACATAGATCATGAGGAAGGAGACCGCACCCTGGATCTACCCTCAGGACGTCAGCTCACCCAGGAGGCGCTGCAGCGCAAAGACAGTCGCCTGGTGGTCAAGGACTTCGACCCATGTATCGTGCTGCTGAATAACGACCTGTCGGATGGCCGACCCGCGGTACTGGACGATATCGACCCTGATCAGACAGTTACCCCGCTGCCTGCGATGGGCTGGTCAGACCGCATGAAGTCGGACCATTTCGCACATTACAAGCGGGTCTCTGCCGAATTTTCGGAACTGGTCGGCATCGACCCCTGGATCATTGATCCACACTTCCGCAAGTGCGGAAAAATAGACTTCAAGGCACGCGAAGGTGAAGACTGCCTGGCCGACAACGTCAATGAAGTACTCGAATACATTCGCAGCAAGTACGTTGAGTACGGCATCGACGAAGAGCCTTTTGTCATCGCCAAGGCCGACTCTGGCACCTATGGCATGAATATCATGACTATCCGGGATGCGAAGGAAATACACGAACTGAATCGAAAGCAGCGCAACAAGATGGCACGCGGTAAAGGGGGCAGTATGGTCACCGACGTACTGGTGCAGGAAGGGGTATTCACTTTCGAAACCTGGGGCAGCAAAAACGCCATAGCCGAGCCGGTCATATACATGATTGACCACTCGGTAGTCGGTGGCTTCTATCGCGTACACACCAAGCGCGGCGTGAATGAAAACCTGAATGCCCCGGGCATGCACTTCGAGCCATTGGCCTTTGCTGACACCTGCAATCTGCCTGACCAGAGTGCTGCCCCGGATGCAGAACCCAACCGCTTCTATGCTTACGGTGTGGTGGCCAGGCTGGCTTTACTCGCAGCCGCCAGGGAAATTCACACCCTTCAGCCGGAATGAATATGACTGACGAGAGACGCACTGTGATCGGCTTCATCATGGACCCGATTGAAGCCATCAATGTTGACAAGGACAGTACATTCGCGATGATCCTGGCGGCACAAGTGCGTGGCTGGGAAGTCCGCTACATGCTGCAGACCGACATCTACACCAGCCAGGGCATTGCCTATGCGACCAGCAGGACACTGGAACTGATGCCCGGCCAGGATCCATGGTTCAGCCTTGGTGAACCCGACGAGCACCCGCTGTCAGACTGTGACGCTGTCCTGATGCGCAAGGATCCGCCCTTCGACATCGAGTACCTCTACACCACCTACGAACTCGACCTGGCAGAAAGAGACGGCGCATTGAGCGTCAACAAACCGCAGAGCCTGCGAGACGCCAACGAAAAGTTGTTCTCCACCTGGTTTCCGCAATGCGCTCCCGAGTCGCTTGTCAGCAGGGATCCGTTGCGGCTGCGCC